>CAMQOJ010000190.1 GCA_947003375.1 uncultured Lachnospiraceae bacterium | reverse complement strand
GATGAACAGGACGAGCTGGACTGCCTGTCCCGCAGGCTGGAGCATCAGCTCTCCCTTCTGGGCTATACCGAAAATGTAATCCGCTGTTACCGCAGCGCGGAGGAGTTCCTGGCGGCATGGCGCCCCGGCGGGTGCGACCTGATCCTGCTGGACATCTATATGGAGGGCATGCCGGGGATAGAGGCCGCCCGCCGGATCCGGGAGAGGGACGCGGACTGCCGCCTGGTCTTTTGCACCTCCAGCAACGCCTTCGCCAGCGAAAGCTACGAGGTGGGGGCCCATTATTATCTGCACAAGCCCTTCTCGGACAGAGACATCATGAACATGCTCCGGAAGCTGGATCTGGAAAGCTACGAGTCCACCCGCTTCATCACCCTGCCTGACGGGAAGAGGATTTTTCCGCGGAACATCATATATACAGAATACCACAACCACGTAGTGACGATGCACATGAAAAAGGACGGACAGCTGCGCACAAGGATCTCCCAGGCAGGATTTCAGGATTTGCTTTTGGAGTATCCCTATTTCTGCTGCTGCGCCAAGGGAATCCTCCTTAATTTCCACGAGGTGTCCGCGCAGAACGGCGCCATGTTCACCATGAGCGACGGCAGCGCCGTGGCCGTCAGCCGCCGGAGGGAAAAGGAGGTCCAGGAGGCCTACGCCGCCTTCCTCTTCCAGCGGATGCGAAAGGAGATGGGGGAATGATGCCGCCTTTCTACAGAATCCTGGAAATCAGTGTATATTCCCTGCTGAATTTCCTGCCCTATCTGTTCCTGGCCCTCTATCCCTTCCGGGAGCATCTGCGCTATTCCAGGCGGGCTACCTGCATGCTGGCGGCTCTGGTGGCGCTCCTGCAGATGGCTCTGGGGCTGTTGGCGTCCTTTTCGCCCACTGACCAGAAAGGATTTGTCAGCGCATCCAGCACGGCTCTCTATTTCCTGTTCTACTTTTGGTCCGTCCGGGCGCACCCGGGGAAGACCCTGTTCACCCTGCTCATGCTGTCCAACATCGCCAATCTGGTGGTGGTCTGCTCCAAATGCCTGGAGGGGCAGATCTTCCCCTGGCTTGCGGTGCAGACATATAGGTGGTCTTTTACCGTCCTCATGGCAGCGGTGCAGGCCGTCATCCTGATCCCGCTGTTCCTCTACATCCGGAATGTGTATTCGGACGCGGTGGAGAAAGAGGCGGACGCTTCCATATGGCGGTATCTGTGGCTGATTCCGGCCACCTTCTATCTGCTGTGGTTCTACCATCTCTATGGCAGCGGGCAGTCCGGCCTGGATGTGGCCCTGCAGCCCGCCAATGCCCTGTTCCTGCTGTGCATCAATCTGGGGGCTTTCCTGATCTACCACATCGTGGCCCGGCTGCTCAGTGAATACTGCCGGAACATGGAGCTGGAACAGCAGAACCACATGCTCCTGCTGGAGAACCTGCAATATGTCAACCTGAAGGACAGAATCCAGGAGACCAGGCGGGCGGAGCATGACCTGCGGCATCATATGGCCCTCATGGCCGCCTATCTGGAGGACGGGGAGTACGACAGGCTGCGGGCGTACCTGGACGAGTACCGCAGTTCCCTGCCGGAAGACTCGCAGGTAGTCTTCTGCCGGAACCATACGGCCAACCTGCTGCTGTCCTACTTTGCCAGACAGGCCGCGGACGCGGGCGTAGGCTTCGCCGCATATGGGAATCTCCCCGCCGATCTGGGGATCGCGGAGAGCGACCTTTCGGTCATCCTGGGGAATCTTCTGGAAAATGCCCTACAGGCCTGCATGGCCCAGGAAGGATCCAGGCGGCAGATTGTATTCCGGGGGAAGATGGAGGGACAGTGCCTCCTGGTCACAGTGGACAACACCTTTGAGGGGGAATTGCGGCAGGATCCCAATGGAGCCCTCCTGTCCACCAAGCGGGGCGGCTCCGGGCTGGGGCTGGAGTCGGTGCGCCATATCGCGGCCCGCTACGGCGGGATGCTGCGCACGGAATGCAGGGACGGCATGTTCTGCGCGTCCGTGTTGCTGAAGCTGTAGGAGGGGATGCGCTTTTCCGGGCAGCCCGTTTCTCCCTTGGGAGATGTCCGGGTGCTGTGCCACAGGTACATAAGATCAGGCCATCATACCTCTCCCTGGGCCAACAGATTGTCTTTTCCCATGCCGCACACAAAGGGATTGGAATCAAAACGATGGCAAAAGTTGTAATCATGGCATAATTTCCTTATTCAAGGCATGGAACGGCCGTATGGCCATAAGTAAGGAGCGTTGCTGTGCTCATGGTATTATATGACAAAACCATGAGCCAATCCCAGGATCAGCTCATGGTTTTTAAGGATATGTCAGCACAGCATTCGCCGGTGAGTTATGGGGATTTCTTATAAGCTCTGCAGAAATCTGTCGAAGGCCGCCTGGCCCTCCGCCGTCCTCTTGTACACCCCGGCGTCCTCCAGCACTTCCATGAACACCAGGCCGATCTCCTTCTCGATGATGCCGTCGATATTGGAGGCGTCAATCCTCCCGTACTTCGGCGAGAACTCCTCCACCCAGTCCGCGTGCTTGGCCAGCACCTGGTCCGAGCGCAGGTCCGCCCCGGTGAGGATGGCCTCCTTCAGCCGCGCCATCTCCTCCTTCAGCCGGGCAGGCAGCACGGCCAGGCCCATGACCTCGATGAGGCCGATGTTCTCCTTCTTGATGTGGTGGAGCTTCGCGTGGGGATGGTAGACTCCCAGGGGATGCTCCTCGGTGGTGATGTTGTTGCGCAGCACCAGGTCAAGCTCGAAGTCCTCCCCCCGCTTCCTGGCGATGGGGGTGATGGTGTTGTGGGGCTCTCCATCCGTGTAAGCGTATATGAATGCGCTTTCGTCCGTATATTCCCGCCATTTCTCCAGGATCCGGTCTGCCAGGGCGATGACCCGGTCGCTGTCCTTACCGTTTAGGCGGATGACGGACATGGGCCAGTTCACCACGCCCGCTGCCACATCCTCAAAGCCCTCCGCCGTGAAGCGCCTCTCCACTTTGGCCCTGGCCATGGCGAACTCGTAACGGCCTCCCTGGAAATGGTCATGGCTCAAGATAGAGCCGCCCACGATGGGGAGATCCGCGTTGGAGCCCACGAAATAGTGGGGGAACTGCTTCACGAAGTCGAACAGCTTGCAGAACGCGGCATGGTCTATCTTCATGGGCACATGCTGATAGTTGAACACGATGCAGTGCTCATTGTAGTACACATAAGGCGAATACTGGAAGCCCCACTGGCTGCCGTTTATGGTCACGGGGATGATGCGGTGGTTCTGCCTGGCGGGATGGTTCACCCGGCCCGCGTAGCCCTCGTTCTCCCGGCAGAGCAGGCATTTGGGGTAGCCAGACTGCCTGGCGTTCCGGGCGGCGGCGATGGCTTTCGGATCCTTCTCCGGCTTGGACAGATTGATGGTGATGTCCAGGTCGCCGTACTTGGTGGGCGCGATCCACTTCATGTCCTTTGCGATGCGGTATCTGCGGATGTAGTCGGAATCCTGGCTGAGCCTGTAATAATAATCGGTGGCCGCTTTGGGGGATTCGTTCTCGTACAGCTCCCGGAACCTGCGGATGACCTGGCTGGGCCTGGGCATCAAGAGCCCCATGAGCTTGGTGTCGAAGAGGTCGCGGTACACGATGCCGTCCTCCGTGATCAGGCCGTTCTCGTAGGCGTAGTCGCACATGCGGTTCAGGATTCCCTCCAGTTCCCCGGCAAGCGCGGCCTCTCCGGCCTGATCCGTGGCAGCCTCTTCCTGGGGAGCCGCGCCGCATTTCCCATCCTCGCCCTCTTCCGGCTCCGCTATCTCCTCCAGCCCGAACAGCTCCAATAATCTATTTATGGTAAAAATCTCATCCACTTTGGGAACCAGTCCTGTCCTGATTCCGTAGGACACCAGTTTTCTGATATCAGTTCCTATTCTCTCCATCCCTGCCACGCCGCCTTTCCGTAACCTGTATGATTCCTGATCTGTAAGCTCCCGACCTATGAAATGCCTGTATTCAATTCCTGCAGTTTTTTCTGCATAATGCAGAATCCGTTTCTTTCTAAGACCATCTGAAAACCCGGCATTCTGAAGGATCCTGTCAAGCAGCGGATGGGCTATCCCCTTTCCCCTGCTCCCCGGCGAGATTTCAAGAAGACACCAGAGCCGCGGTTTTACAGCGCCACAGGCCCGTTGCCCACTTCCACTACATAGAAATCCGCCGCGTATCCGATCTTTTCCTGATAGGCCCTGCCCACCTTCTCGATGAAGCTGTCGATGGCCTCGTCCTTCACGATGCTGACGGTGCAGCCGCCGAAGCCCGCGCCGGTCATCCTGGAGCCGATGACGCCCTCCACCTTCCAGGCCTCTTCCACCAGAGTGTCCAACTCAATGCCCGTCACCTCGTAGTCGTCCCGCAGGGACACATGGGAGGCATTCATCAACTGGCCGAACAGGGCCACATCGTTGGCCTTCAGGGCCGCTACCGCCCGGACGGTGCGCTGGTTCTCATACACCGCATGCTTGGCCCGCTTCCTGCGCACGTCGTCCTTGACGGCAGACTGATATTTTTCAAACGTCTCCTCGTCCAGGTCGCCCAGGCCGTTTATCTGTACCACCTGCTGCAGCTCCGCCAGGGCTGTCTCGCACTCGCTGCGGCGCTCATTGTACTTGGAGTCCCCCAGGCCCCGCTTCTTGTTGCTGCTGGCGATGACGATCTTCGCCCCCTCCAGCACGATGGGCGCGTACTCGAAGGAAAGGTCAGCCGTGTCGAGGAAGATGGCATTGTCTTTCTTTCCCATGGCGATGGCGAACTGATCCATGATGCCGCAGTTCACTTTATTGTAATTGTTCTCCGCGTACTGTCCGATCAGGGCCAGGTCCTGGTTCGTCACGTCGAAGCCGAAGAAGTCCCGCAGGATGTACCCGGTGAGCACCTCCACGGACGCCGAGGAGGACAGGCCGGAGCCATTGGGGATATTCCCGTACAGCATCAGGTCCATGCCGCAGGGCATCTTCATGCCCTTCTCGCCGAAGGCCCACATGACCCCCTTGGGATAGTTGGTCCAGCCTGCCTCCTTGGCGGGCACCAACTGATCCAGGGAGGACTCGATGACCCCCAGCTTCTCGAAATTCATGGAATAGAAGCGCAGCTTATTGTCCTCCCGCTTCCTGGCCGCGCCGTAGGTGCCGATGGTCAGGGCGCAGGGGAACACATGCCCGCCGTTATAGTCGGTATGTTCTCCGATCAGGTTCACCCTGCCCGGCGCGAAATAGGCCTTCACGCCCTCGCCGCCTCCAAATACTTCCTCAAACCGTTTCAAAATCTCGTTCTTCATGTTGCCTCCGTTCCGCGCCCTTCCATGCGCTGTCATCTGAAATCCATTATACACGGAAAAGCTGTGGGACCGCCACATTCATTTGTTTATTGTACCTGTCAAAATGTTAAATGATGCTGCGAAGGATGTCCCGCGGACAATATACATGCGACGATCATTATTTTTATATGTATGCTTATATATGCTCAAAAGAGCGTTGACCACCGCCTCACAATCTACATACATATGGTCGGCAGTATACATTATTATCTGCGCAATTTTTGATAACAGAATCCCGTCCTGGATTCTATTATCACTTCAATCTTCTTCAAGAATTATGGACGAGCCGCATTTATACAGGTTGTCACATCTCAGCGGCTGGTGAATCTCCTCCTTCCTCAGTTCGGGATTCAATATGGCCGCCATTTCGTAATCTTTCCTGTCCTTCCTGCCCTCCATGAGAAAACGGTTCATATAGTTATGGGGCAGGAAAGGAAACCGGCGGATATTCTCATCGCATAGCGCCAACGCCTTTTCCTTTTGCCCCAAAGCGTAATAGCTTTTGTATTGTATCACATGGCAGGCTTCTATCTCCATGCGATATCTGGCCGCCCGAGGGTCATCCTCTTTTATCCGGCTGGAAAACCTGTCTATCTGAAGTCCGGCATACGCAATGCTCTCTTCATATTCCTTTGAGTCGTACAGGTAATTGGCCAGCCGCTTGTACACTCTGGAGTTAGCGGGCTGGTCTTGGATGCATTCCCGCTTTATGAGTTCAATCGCCTCTTTTTTCTGCCCCAGGGCATAGTATTCGTTGGCCAGATTCAGGTAATCCCCCTTCTGTGCCGGATTTTTCGCAATCGCTTCCAGCAGAAAGGACAGGTTCCTCTGTCTCTTAACGCTCTGATCCTCATTCCACAGCGCGTCATAGTGGTGCACTGGCGCGTAGAGAAATGCAAGCACCCCTCCGCTGTCGATAGCGCTCTGGGACAGGGACGCGTGCATGGGGCTGGTCAGCCGCTGCCGATGGTTGTTGCGCAGAATCCTCGGCAGGTTCCACTGGGTCCAGGAGCCTGCTCCAAAATAGTTGAAGAACGGCAGGAGGACTCCCTGCACATTTTCATCCAGATGCTCCAGGCCATCCCTGAGGTTGTCCACGAATCTTGCTTCAAGCCGTTCATCGATGTCCAGGTTCAAGATCCAGTCCCCGGTGGCCCTCGCAAGATATTCATTGCGCGCCAGGTCGAACTTTTCATCGCTGTGGTACGCTTTGCATCCATTGTCAGCGATTATCTCAGCAGTCCTGTCGGTGCTTCCATTGTCCACGAACAGGATTTCGTCAGCATATTCCTTCGCGGAACGGATAAAGCTCTGTATCCTTTTTTCTTCGTTCTTCACAATGGCGCATACACTTAATTTCATCTTCGGTTACCCCCATGCCTCAGGCAGTTACGATTGCTCCACGCAGGAGTCCGGAGCGGCATCCATGGCCGCCATTGTCCCAATCTTCGCCGAAAGGCTGTTGCAGCTAAGCTTCAGGAACGCCTTGTCCGCCAGCAGCCTTTCCCGGTTCTTCTCAATGGAAAAGGAAATGCAGGTCAGGCGCTCTGCGGCCTCTTCATCCTCTATGTTGCTCTCAGCAAATTTTTCCACATCTCCGGAAATCCCATTGTCTTTATATCCACATTTTCATACTTTTCAAAGAGATTATCCATCTGGTCTACAAAAATATTCCAATGCATGTCCTTTTTCAATAAATTCTTCATGCACAGCAACACTCCGAATATCCGGTTATTACCAATCCCCGCCTCGCTATATTCCTTGTAGAGTATTGGTGTTTTGGATAGTTTTGCATTATACAGTCTTCCATAGTGCGCGCATATATTTCGGACATAGGAAATGCTTTCCAGCCAGCTTTCCAGATATGTATAACCTACTCCAAATATCTTTGCAACTTCCTTTTTATCGGGATTCATCATATTCTTATAAAACTTTGACAGTGTCCCAAAGCTGAACACCTCTACCAGCGCATAGATAGGGAGTTTTCCTCCTTCATAGTTTTCCCGAAAATTGCATACAAAAGGAGCTTTGGAATTTCTTCTGATTTCCTCTTCTATATCCTTTAAAAAAATCTCATGGTATTTTTCATTTGCAAAATGTTCCTTTTCCAGATACCCAAGCACTCCATGCTTTTCAGCAAAATAGTTAGCAATTCTGCATCTCGTATTTATCTCGATTTTTTCTATTTCAGGGAACAAAATCTGTCTGAAATTCGCGTTGAACAAATATAATTCGACAATCTGACCAAACGTCACCCCTTCATGGTACTCGCCATTTTTAGGCTTCAAATTCAGGCTGTACGCTTTTATCAGCCTGAAATAAGATATATCATTCAATATCTTCCGCGCATAATCCTCATCGTCAATTATGAGGCCGATTTCTTTCAGATTCTTTACCTGCTCCTCAATCGTCAGAGGCGGCTGGTGCTGTATTAAATCCCCCATATAAAATTCTCCTTAAAGTTAAAAGACCCAACGTGGTCCGCATCGTTGAGAGG
>CAMQOJ010000189.1 GCA_947003375.1 uncultured Lachnospiraceae bacterium | reverse complement strand
GCCCAGGGAACCCCTCCCGCCACGTCCAGAATCCGCTCCCCTCTCCGAAAACGCTTGCCGTCCTTGGAGGTGAACACGTAGAATTCATTTCCCGACCAGTGGGGGAAGCCGTCCGTGGTGGGGTACAGATAATAGACATCATCCTCATAATACAAGTCAGGGTCTGCGTACAGCCCCTCCGCCACCGGGTTCTTTCTGCCATACGCTTTCTGCAGCGCCTCGTATTCCTCCTCTGTAATCATCATGACTCCGCCGTGGCGCTTTTTCGTATCCCCCATGTCGTACTGCTCCGGGGAGAGAATGCAAAACTCTCCGGAATCCAGATTCTCCGTCACCATGGGCAGATATCCCTTCCCCTCCAGGAACCGATCCGCAATCAGGCACCAGCTCCCGTCCGGCAGCCGGTACCCCTCCGGCCCCTCCACGCCCACCAGATCCCGCAGCACCTGGGAGTCTATCTGGGTGAATTCCCCCAGCAGGGAATCCGCCTGCTCCAGAATCAGGCGCTTGGTCACCTCGTCCTTGGAGACGCGGTAGTACCTGCCGCCGTTCTCCAGGATGGTGGTATCGATGACATGGTCGTCCCGCTCCATATAGAGGAAGGTGTCGGAAAATGTCCTGAAATCCTTTGTGTACGTGGCGTATATCCGTTGCTTGCTCCTCTCCTCCGATACAGCCTTTACCATGGAGGCGAAGAACACCAGGAATTCCCCTCTCTCCCGGTCGAACACGGCCTCCGGGGCCCACACGCAGCCCGCCTCCGGCAGGCCTACCTGGCAGGCCCGCTCCCCGCTCCAGTGCACCAGATCCTCCGACTCCCAGACAATCAGATCCCGGCTCCCCCTGTACTGAGCATCCTCCCAGCCATGTCCGGCCTCGATGCGCAGGTCCGTGGCTATGAGGTAGATTTTGCCGTCCAGGGGGCTTCGCACCGGGTATGGATCCCTGACTCCCCTCATGCCGGTTCGTGAACAAAGAGTCGGTTTCCCGTCATTCAAATCCTCCCAATGAAGCCCGTCCCTGCTGACCGAAAAGTAAATCTGCTCCCCGTCCTTTTGCTCGCCTATGAAATGTACGAACAGATATGCTGCCATGTTTTTTCCTCCCTTGTCCCTAATGTTTCGCCGCCTCTGTCACAGCATCTTCCCCATGATGACTTCATCCCGGTAAGTGCCGTCCTTTAGCTTGAAGGCCCTGGGCTGGACGCCGTATCTCCGGAAGCCGTGCTTTTCGTACAGGTGGAGCGCCCTGGCGTTGTCCTCGAAGGTGCCGAGCTCCAGCTGCTCGAAGCCATTCTTCCGGCTTTGCTCTATGGCGATTTCCAGCATGATGCCGCCCAGCCCTAAATTACAGCAGCTCTGCTGGATGGAGACCCCCAGGTAGGCCCTGTGGCAGTATTTCAGATAGCGGCGGACATAGGATACCCCCAAATCCGCCACAACGCGCCCCTCCAGGAAGGCTGTCACCATAAAGCATTTCGGATCCTCCGCAATCTCCGTCAGGTTAGCTTTCATGACATTTATGTCATAATTGCATTCCTCCGGATACCGGGACATGAAATAAGTCTCCGCAGAGGTAATCGTCCGGTGGGCGCACAAGGACTCCGCGTCCTCTGCCACTGCGCTCCGGATGGTGACCTGTCCTCCCGATCGGAGCGTCATCTCCCTTGGTTCAGTCAACATGATATCCACCGCCTTTCCCGGTATCCATCGTGGCACCGGTCTCTTTCCTCCGTTTCCTCTTGCCTCATCTGCTTTCCTTCTATGCCGAATCCCCGGCTATGCAGAAAGGGCAGATGCCACACAAGGCCCTGCCCTCCGCTTCTCCATCATCCCACCCGATTATAATTGATCAGGCAGCCCTTCAGGATGATCTGCCGCTCCTCGTCCGTGAGGTCGCCCAGGCACAGTCTAAAGGCCCTCAGGCCGTCCTTGCCCACCGTATAGGCGGCAATGGTCTCCGCCTTCTCCTCCACGGCCTTCCGGATGCCGGGGAAGAAGAGATAGTCCAGGTTCTGAAAGGGCAGCTCTCCCTCTTCAATCAGGAAGGGCAGCATGCCCCAGTTGATCAGGTTGGAGCGGTAACGCTTCGTGGCATATTCATTGGCGATATTTGCCCAGCCCCCCAGCACCTTCTGGCAGGAGGCGGCCTGCTCCCTGGCGGAGCCGTCGCCGGGCTTCACGGCGAAGATGGTGGAGCCGAAACCTGTGTTGGAGTGGTCCGCCTCAGGGTACTGCCCCCTGATCACGCCCATCAGCTCCTTCAATACGGGCAGCTCATGGCAGGGATGCCCTCCGGCCATGCGGGCCTTCTCCGCCTTCTGGATCTCCTTGGCCCGGGCCACGTAATCCGGGTCCTTGCGGCTTAAGGTGAACTCCGCCAGCCCCAGGGGATTGGAGCGGTAGGAGGAGGTCTCCCCGGAGGGGATCAGCTCGTCCGTGGTGGTGACAGGATCGTGGATCTCGCTGACCACCTGCAGCAGGAGGTTCTCCGGCAGCGCCCCCATCTCGGGCCAGTCCTTGATGTTGGGCCCTAACTGAATCTCCACGCCGGGATCCGCCACGCCCTTGGAATCGAAGACCCGGTTCCGGTATATCTTGCTGTCGAAATGATATTTATATTTGGACAGTTCCCCGTCAAATTCCGTGGCCGGGGTCAGCACGCCCTTGTTGGCTGCGGTGGCGGCGATGGAGCGGGCATCCATCAGGGCCACGGAGGAAATCTGGCCGTTCTGGAGCTTGCTTCCCTCTCTGTTGGGGAAGTTCCGGGTAGAATGGCGGATGCTGAAAGCATTGTTGGCCGGAGTGTCCCCCGCGCCGAAGCAGGGGCCGCAGAAGGCCGTCTTCATCACAGCGCCCGTCTCCAGGATGGCCGCCGCACAGCCGTTGCGCACCAGCTCCAGGTAGACAGGCATGGAGGCCGGGTACACGCTCAGGGTAAAGCTGTCAGAGCCGATGGAGCTGCCCTTCAGGATGTCCGCCGCGGCGCAGATGTTCTCGAAGCCGCCGCCCGCGCAGCCTGCGATGATGCCCTGCTCCACCGTGAACTTCCCGTCCCTCACCTTGTCCTTCAGAGAAAACCGCAGAGGCGACCCGTCCGGGCCCTTTGCGCCGTCCAGGTTCACCAAAGCGCGTTTCTCCGTCTCCTCCAGGATGTCCATGAGATTGGCGTTCAGCTCCTCGATGGTGTAGGTATTGCTGGGATGGAAAGGCATGGCGATCATGGGGCGCACTTTGGACAGATCCACCTGAATCATGCCGTCATAATAGGCCACTTCCCCGGGAGCCAGCTTCCTGTAATCCTCTTTCCGCCCGTGGATTTCATAGAATTCCTCAATCTCCCCGTCTGTTTCCCAGATGGATGACAGGCATGTAGTCTCCGTGGTCATCACATCGATGCCGATGCGGAAGTCCGCGCTCAGGGAGGCCACGCCGGGGCCTACGAACTCCATGACCTTGTTCTTCACATAGCCGTTCCCGAACACAGCGCCGATGATGGCCAGGGCCACGTCCTGAGGGCCCACGCCCTTCACGGGCTCTCCCGTCAGGTACACGCCCACCACCTGGGGCCTGCCTATATCATAGGTCTGGTTCAGCAACTGCTTCACCAGCTCCGGGCCGCCCTCGCCCACCGCCATGGTGCCCAGCGCGCCGTAGCGGGTGTGGGAGTCAGAACCCAGGATCATCTGTCCGCCGCCGGAAAGCATCTCCCGGGCGTACTGGTGGATGACAGCCTGATGCGGGGGCACATAGACGCCGCCGTACTTCTTGGCGCAGGTCAGCCCGAACATGTGGTCGTCCTCGTTGATGGTGCCGCCTACGGCGCACAGGGAATTGTGGCAGTTGGTGAGCACGTAGGGCATGGGGAATCTCTCAAGCCCTGAGGCCCTGGCGGTCTGGATGATGCCCACGAAGGTGATATCGTGGCTGGTGAGCTTATCGAACCTGATCTTCAGCTTATCCATGTCGCCGGAGGTATTGTGGCTCTCCAGGATTCCGTAGCAAATCGTCTGTTTTGACGCTTCCTCTCTGGTGATATCCTTTCCGATCCTGCTGCGAAGCGCCTGCTGCGCCTCGTGCGTATCGGCTATGATCTCCCTGCCGTTGAGGAGGTACGCGCCGCCTTGCATCAATTTTACCATATAGTCGGTTCCTTTCTTCGTTTTTACTTGATATGCTTTTTTATCTGATGTGGTTTTTTCAGTTCAATGATTCATTTGCTCCCTTTTCAGAAAATATCCCCACTGCGGAAGTCATCTGTTCACCACCGGGGAAATCACCGGTTTTCCCTCCCTGTCCAGCAATGGCGTCATTCCCCCTGCATATCCTCCTGCGTGAAACACATAATTCACACCAGTCTCTCTATCCACCCAGATTTCCATCACATTCATTGTTCCCTGTGAATATACTTTCTCAAATCTTTCATTCTTAGCCATTTCATTTGCCTCCGAAACACCACCCATCATAACCCCGGATACCAGAAAACCGCATATGCCCCTCTCTTTATTCGCCGCCGGTGATATGAACCAGTATGGCATTCCCCTGGAAGCCGGCTCCTCCTACCAGCTGCAGCACCTGCCTTTCCCCTTCTATGACATCCCTGTCATAAAAATGGACATGGCCTGCCAGCACCAGCTCCACCGGGCTGGAAGCAGCGGTGGTAAGGCTCACGAACCGCTCCGAATCCTCATTGGGATAAATCCCGCCGTAATTGCCCGCCCCGATCACCACAGGGCTGCTCCAGGCTTCCCTGGCCTTCCCCAGCACCGACTGGGTCATGAAGGGCACATGGGCCAGGACGATCACAGGCCTGCCCTCCTCCAGGATCTCCTCATAGGCCGGGAACACGCCTCCGTCCACCTGGCCCGGGCTGTCGTCAATGCCCACCACCGTGAATTCTCCGAAATCCAGCGTATGAATCGCCGTATCGTCCTGCATGAACGGCTCCAGCAAAGGCAGATAGGCCGCCTTCCCCGCCTCCGTCATATACTCCCAGGGATAGGTCCAGTCGTGGTTGCCATTGACATAGAGATAGGGCATGTCCAGCCCCCCCAGCTGCTCTTCCAGCCACCGGAGATTGGCCTCTGAGGGCGTGTCGATGATGTCTCCGCCCAGCAGGACGGCGTCCACCCCGTTCTCATTGGCATACCGGACCCACTCCGGGAACTGCTCCGCCGACGGCACCCCTTCCTCATTGAAAAAGGTGGGATACCGGGCCTCCTCGTTGGCCGCCTCCTGCTCCGAAGCCCCCTGGCTTTGGACGATTGCATGGGTATCCGTCAAAAACAGCAGAGTATATTCCCCCGTAATCCCCTTCAGCCGGACAGTCTCCTCCGTGATATGCTTCTCCCAGGCTCCGCCAGACCCCGTCCCTTCCATTTGGCCTCCCTCACCGGCATTGCCGCAGCCCGTCAGACCGGCCAGGCCCAGCAGACATATTACTGCAAAGGCGTGCCCGATAGCACGCCTTCGCAACATTTTATCCTTTTTGTTCAAATAAGACACTTCTATTTCTCCAGATTACAGAGTCACTTTGTCCAGATGCCAGATTTCATCCACATACTGCTGGATGGTCCTGTCGGAGGTGAACTTGCCGGAGCATGCCACGTTCAGGATGGCGCTCTTCGCCCAGCCATCGCGGTCTCTGTAGGCTGCCTCCACCTTCTTCTGGGCCTCCGCATAGGGCTTGAAGTCCTTCAGGATGAAGTAGGTGTCCGCCCTGGAGGTGGACAGGGTGTTCAGCAGGGAATTGTACAGGGTGCGGAACAGCTCCTTGTCCTTGTCATAGGTTCCGTCAATGAGCTGGGTCAGCACCTTGTGGATGTCCTTGTCGCTGCCCATAATCTGCATGGGATCGTAGCCGCCATTGTTCTCGTACTCAATGACCTCATCGGAGGACAGGCCGAAGATGAACGCGTTCTCCTCTCCCACCTCTTCCACGATCTCCACATTTGCGCCGTCCATGGTGCCCAAAGTCAGGGCGCCGTTGAGCATGAACTTCATGTTGCCCGTGCCGGAGGCCTCCTTGCTGGCCGTGGAAATCTGCTCGGACACATCCGCCGCGGCAAAGATGATCTCCGCGTTGGATACATTGTAGTTCTCGATGAACACCACCTTGATCTTGCCACCTATGGAAGCGTCGTTGTTCACCACCTCCGCCACCGCGTTGATCAGCTTGATGGTCAGCTTGGCGTTCTTATAGCCTGCCGCAGCCTTTGCACCGAAGATGAATGTCCTGGGGAAGAACTCCATCTCCGGATGGGCCTTCAGCTCATTGTACAGATACATCACATGGAGGATGTTCATCAGCTGCCTCTTGTACTCATGGAGGCGCTTCACCTGCACGTCGAAGATGGAATTCGGATCCACATCGATGCCATTGTGCTCCTTGATATATTTCGCCAGGCGCAGCTTGTTCTGGTACTTGATGTCCATGAACTCCTTCTGGGCCTTCTTGTCCTCCGCCAGGGCCTTGATGCCTGCAATCTGAGGAAGGTCTGTAATCCAGCCGTCGCCCACCTTGGATGTCACCCACTGGGCCAGCAAAGGATTGCCGTGGAGCAGGAAGCGGCGCTGGGTGATGCCGTTGGTCTTGTTGTTGAAGCGCTCCGGGAACATCTCGTAGAAGTCCTTCAGCTCCTGGTGCTTCAAGATTTCCGTGTGCAGCCTTGCCACGCCGTTGACGGAGTATCCGGCCACGATAGCCATATGGGCCATCTTCACCTGTCCATCGTACAGGATGGCCATCTTGCGAATCTTCTCCTGGACATCCACGCCGTGGACACCCCTGTATTTCTGCTCAATCTGGCGGATGAACCTGCGGTTGATCTCGTCCACAATCTGGTACACCCTGGGGAGCAGTCTGGAGAACAGGTCGATGGGCCATTTCTCCAGGGCCTCCGCCATGATGGTATGGTTGGTGTAGGCGCAGGTCTTTGTGGTGATCTCCCAGGCCTCCTCCCAGGTCAGGTCATAGTCGTCCAGCAGGATGCGCATCAGCTCCGGGATAGCCACGGTAGGATGGGTATCGTTGAGCTGGAAGGTCACCTTCTCATGGAAGCGGCGGATGTCGTCATGCTTCCTCATATATTTGTCCACGGCTTCCTGTACGGAAGCGGAGATGAAGAAATACTGCTGCTTCAAGCGAAGCTCCTTGCCCGCATAGTGGTTGTCGTTGGGATAGAGGACATTCACCAGGTTCCTGGCCAGGTTCTCCTGCTCTACTGCCTTGCTGTAGTCGCCCTTGTCAAAAGCATCCAGCCTAAAGCCGCCCATGGCCTCCGCGTCCCAGACGCGCAGGGTGTTGACGATACCGTTGCCGTATCCAACGATAGGCATGTCGTAGGGGATGGCCTTTACGGACTGATAGTCCTCCTGCACATAATGGTTCCTGCCGTTCTCATCGGTGCGCACGGTGACATAGCCGCCGAACTTCACCTTCTTGGCATACTCCGGCCTGCGCAGCTCGAAGGGATTGCCCTCCGCCAGCCAGTCGTCCGGAATCTCTATCTGAAAACCATTGTCGATCTTCTGCTTGAACAGGCCGTAGCGGTAGCGGATGCCGCAGCCATAGGCGGAATACCCAAGGGTGGCCAGGGAATCCAGGAAACAGGCCGCCAGACGTCCCAGGCCGCCGTTGCCAAGCGCCGCATCAGGCTCCTGATCCTCCAGCAGATTGATGTCCACGCCCAGCTCCTCCAGGACTTCCTTCGCCCCCTCGTAGGCCTGGAGGTTGACCATGTTGTTGCCGAAGGCACGTCCCATCAGGAATTCCATGGACATATAGTACACCATCTTGGGGTCTTCCCTGTCGTAGGCCTTCTGGGTGCTCATCCAGTTGCCGATGACCCTGTCCTTGATGGAGTACGCCGCTGCCTGGAAAATCTGCTGGGGAGTGGCTTCCTCTAAGGTCTTGCGGTACA
>CAMQOJ010000188.1 GCA_947003375.1 uncultured Lachnospiraceae bacterium | reverse complement strand
GAGCGCATCAATGAAGCCACTGCCCAGGTGGCCCGCTTCAACTCCATGTACCAGGAGTACATCAAGAACCCCGCCGTCACCAGACAGCGCATGTTCTACGAGGCCATGGAGGATGTGCTGCCTGACCTGAAGGTGGTCATCGAGAGCCCCAACGGGAACACCCAGACCATCTATCCGCTGGAGTCCTTCACCGGGACCCAGGAGGATGAGGAGGCCGAGGGGCAGCAGGCTCAGCCGCCCGCTTCCGGCCAGAGCCCAGTACAGGGCAGTTCAGTACAGGACAGTTCAGCCGCACCGCAGAACGGCACAGATGAGATAGCGGAGGACTGACGACCTGCTCCAGATGCCAGGTGCGCGGGCATCATAAATATGACCATGGATTAAGTCCTAAAAATGGCAGACGAAAATCCAGCCTCTGCCGGGCAACCGTGCCAGAATGGCAGAATGAAACCGGAGGTATATATATGAAAATCGCAAAGAGAGTCCTTTTAATCGTAGTATTGTTCGTACTGTTGGTGGCCGGTGCGTCCAGCATCGTCATCACCAGGGAAAACGAGTACAGCCTGGTACGCCAGTTCGGAAAGATAGACCATGTGGTGGGGACGGCGGGAATCAGCTTCAAAATCCCCTTCATCCAGAGCGTGGACACCCTGCCCAAGCAGATCCTGCTCTATGACCTGCCCTCCTCGGACGTCATCACCAGCGACAAGAAGACCATGATCTGCGACAGCTACATCCTGTGGTACATCGCGGATCCCCTGAAATTCGCCCAGACCCTGAACTCCTCCATCACCAATGCGGAGGGGCGGCTGGACGCCATCGTGTACAACTCCACGAAGAACGTCATCAGCAGCACCACCCAGGACGATGTGATCTCCGGCCGGGACGGAGAGCTGTCCGCCGCCATCATGGCCAATATCGGCGGCTCCCTGGATCAGTACGGCATCGAGCTTCTGTCCTTCGAGACCAAGAAGCTGGACCTCCCCGGGGACAACAAGGCCGCCGTGTATGAGCGCATGATCTCCGAGCGGGACAACATCGCCGCCACCTACACCGCGGAGGGCAGCTCCGAGGCCCAGATCATCCGCAATACCACGGACAAGGAAGTGACGGTGCTCCTGTCCGAGGCGGAGAAGGACGCGGAGATCCTGATCGCCGAGGGGGAGGCGGAGTATATGCGGATATTGTCCGAGGCTTACCGGGACGAGTCCAAGCAGGAATTCTACTCCTTCGTCCGCAGCCTGGACGCGCTGAAGGCCTCCCTGACCGGGAAGAACAAGACAGTCATCCTGTCGCCGGATTCGCCGATCGCGCAGATTTTCTATACCAGATAGATGAAATGTGGGCCGTCCATTTATACTGCACACCGGTTAAATTTGCAGTGCAACCCGACTGCAGATTGCCAGCCAAATACTTTCCCGGAGACACCACTGTAAATCCTGGCGGTCTGCAGTATACCAGGACGGCCCGTCAAATCACTACCCCTTTATCGCGCCCAGCATGACCCCCTTCACGAAATGCTTCTGTACCAGAGGATATACAATCAGCATGGGGATGATGCTGGCGATGATCGTGGTATATTTCAGGGACATAGCCAGCTCCATTTTCGCCTTCACGCTCATCATCCCTTCCGATGACAGGGGCGTTATCTGGGCCGCAAGCACCTGGGCCGACGACATGAGATCCTTCATTGCGGACTGCAGAGGAATCAGTTTCCTGTCATTGATGTAAATCAACGCTGTATAATAATCATTCCAATGGCCTACCGCATAGTACAGCGCCACCACCGAAAGCACGGGCTTGGATAAAGGCAGCGCCACCTTCAGCAGGTACTGTCCATGGGTGGCCCCGTCCAGCTTCGCCGACTCGAACAGGTCTACCGGGATGCTGTTCATGAAATAGTTTCTGACAATCAGCGCATTGTAGAACGACAGCGCACCCGGAATCATCATGGCCCAGATGGTATCGAGAAGGCCCAGGCCCTTGACCACCAGGTAGGTGGGTATCAGGCCGCCGCCAAAATACATGGTAATCAGGCAGAACTTTAACCAGAAATTCCTGGCCATCCACTCCTTCCGGGAAAGCGGATATGCGCAGAGTACGGTCATGACCATGTTTATGACAGTGCCAAGGGCCGTATAGAGTATGGTATTGCGGTATCCGATCCAAATCGGCTCATATTTCAGCAGCTCCCGATACCCGTTCAGGCTGAATCCCTTGACCCACAGGACTACATTGCCGCTGTTCACCTCATAGGGGTCGCTCAGGGAAGCGACCACCATAAACCAGAGCGGCCACATAAAGATGACCAGAAGGATGGCATTAATCAATATATTCACAGCGTCAAAGGTTCCATCGGACACAGAGTTGCTGATAATCCTGTTTTTCTTTACCATAAGCTTTCACCTGTTGCCTTTCTGGACAGTGCGTTCGACCCTATGAGGAACACCAGATTGATCAGCGTATTGAACAGGCCGATTGCCGTGGAATACCCGAAGTCGGCCTGCTGGAGCCCTACACGGTATGTATAGGTGGAAATCACGTCGGAGACTGAGAAGTTCAGGTCGTTCTGGAGCAGATATACCTTCTCAAAGCCCACGTTCATGATGCCTCCCAGCGTCATGATCATCAGCATGACAATGGTGGATCTGATGGATGGAAGGTCGATATAGAGAATCCGTTTCAGCTTGCTGGCACCGTCGATGATTGCCGACTCATGGAGCCCCGGATCCACGCCTGCCAGGGCGGACAGATAGATGATGGCGCTCCAGCCCATGGACTGCCATACACCTGACCACACATAAATCGACTTGAAGTATTCCGGCATGCTCAGAAAGGAGACCGATTCCAGTCCCAGCTTCGCCAGCAAAATATTGAATATGCCTGTATCCGGCGTCATGAACAGAACCAGCATATTGCAGATGACGACAGTCGAGATGAAATACGGCGCATAGGACACCATCTGGACCACCTTTTTCAGTTTCCCCAATGTCAGATAGTGCAATAAGAGCGCAAAGATGATGGCCAGAGGAAAGCCTGCGAGAAAGCTGTACAGGGAGAGCCCCAGAGTATTCCTGATCAGGTTCCAGCTGTTATACCCCGAAAAGAAGCGTTCGAAATATTTAAGGCCTACCCATGGGCTGCCCAGAATCCCCTTCTTTATCTCATACTTCTTGAATGCCAGCAGAATGCCGTACATAGGGGCATAGTTAAAAACGGCATAATAGATGACCACCGGCAGGAACATCGCCCACAGAATCCAGTTGCTCTTGAGGTCTCGCTTCAACCGCTGCCTGAAGCCATGCATATCCGGCAGCTTCTTTTTGTTTTGCATAATCGTCACCCGCCTTATCATAAATTGGTGCGGCCAAAAGCTCTGACCGCACCGGAATTTCGACCTGAATCCTATTTGTCCAAATCCAGGAATCTTTGATAGGCGGCATTCACATTATCGATTACTGTCTGAATGCGCATCTCCTTCATGGTCTCAATATATTCGTCCCAAGTGGAATCCAAATCCTTCACGCCGGTAATCACTTCGGCGCGATACTGTGTGCGATAGGGTTCCGCATCCGCCAGGATATCCGAGCTCTCCTCCGCTTCCTCTGTCGTCAGCTTATAAGCTGGCCATGGATCATATTTTTTGCCCGCCTTCTTCCATTCCTCATTGACCTCGTTCACATATCTGATATACGGGTTGGCTTCTGTATCATAATACATTTCATAGCCATCGGCATAGCGCTTATATGGCCCAGCAGTAGCACCACCCAATGTCAGCAAATGAGGGTTTGTATCAGACTGCGCCATCCCATCGATATTTATCAGCTCGATTTTATTGCCATCCAGAAGCCTATAGGTCTCTCCTTCCACGCCAAAGTTGGACAGCACTGTCGTCTCCTCAGAATAAAGCAAATCCGCCCAGGCTACCACCACCTCCGGCCTCTCGCACTTATCAGTGATATACATGCCAGCGCTCTGCAGGGTTGATGCCGATGTAGCTTTTGCGCCATCCCAGGGAGGCATGGCTTTATACTGGGTCACAAGGTTCTCCTCATAGGGCAGGGAAGGATCATAGGCACCTATAGTATACTGCGGATCCCACGCTACAAAGCAGCCGATGGCAGTACCGGTCTGTGCCATGGATTCCACCTGGTCATGGGTCAGCGTCAGGCTATCCTTATGCATGATTCCTTCTTCATACAGTTTGGTCAGATAGGACAGCCCCTCTTTATATCTGTCCGTGATAGCATAGTACTCAACACGGGAGCCGTCCTCAGCTATGGCCCAACTGCTGAAATTATCTGTATAAAATCCAAAATATGGCAGGATATCGTCTACCGGTATGATATTTCCACCTGCAAATATCAACGGAACCTCATTGTTCGGATCTCCGTCCGCATCCGCGTCTTTTTCCTTGAAGGCTTTCATGACCTCGTAAAAGCTGTCCGAATCATGAGGCATATCAAGCTCCAGATTTTCCAGCCACTGGGCATTGATATACATAAAGGGAATTGAAAAAGTCGTATCCTCTGGCGCGCTGACTCCAGAGAAACTATATACATGCCCATCACCACCGGTAACCTAGCCCAGCCGCCGGGAGCTGCCTCTATAAGAGCAGAGTAATTGGGAGCATATTCCGCCATATAATCCTCCAGAGGCACTATGATGCCCTGAGAAGTGTATCTTTCAGGAGTCCCCCCAGCCTTGAAAAATACATCAGGATAATCATTGGCGCTCATCATCAGATTAATTTTTTCCTCTAATTCAGACATGGCCAATGTAGTGACATTCATCTTCACATTCGTCTTCTCTTCCATATCATATTCTTCGTACTGATACTGGGTTTTTTCTTCATCATCAAATCCAATCTGTCCAAGCGTTACCTGAACCAGCTCAGCGAGCAGTCTCTGTCACAGTTCGACAAGCTGACAGGGGAGCTCACCGATGACCTGTTGTATCTGGAACATATCAAATCTTCCCTGCAGTCGAACATCGACCTGATCCGCTCCCGCTATAACGCCAGCGGATGGCAGAGCTATCAGGCCAGACAGGAGCTACAGAAATATAACAGCGCAAACCAGATGATCAGCGCTATCTGTTATACAAGCAAAGCCACTGGGCAGATTGTCAGCACAGATTATGTGATTTCCTACCAGGACGGTGTCTTCCGTATCATTGGTACCAGCGACGGCAGCGTTCCTGGAGTTTGACCCGGAACCCTATTACAATCTCTCGAGCGGCCAGATGATCTTCCTGTCAAACGACAGGATGCGTCACCTGATTTATTTTCCTGCTCAAAGCGCCAGGCTGGACTATGTGGTCTTCTTCGTCATCGATACAAATGAAATCACGAAATACCTGAAGAAAACTATTTCAGACACCATTCCTGCCATGGTTCTGATTGACAGCGATAAGCATGTCGTCACAGGGGTGAACACGGAGCTGCTCTCCCCCTATCTGGAATCCCTGTCCGTGGAGGACGGGGTCTTCAGGCTTGATTCCGATTCTTCCATTTGTATCCATACAGGAATCTCCGGAGGGCTTTCCGTCATATCCCTGATATCCAGCGCCTCCCTGAACCGCCAGCTGGATGATGCCTTCGCCAGCTCCTATCTATTGCTTTTCCTCTTAAGCTGCGCAGGGTTCGCTCTGGTTCTTTTGGCTATGAAGACCACATACCTTCCCCTGCACAGGCTGACGAAAAAGCTGGTGCGCGGCTCCACCTTCCGACAGGAATATTTAGCGCAGCTGGACGATGCCTTCACCAATGCCGTGGAACAGAATCACCTCTTGGAGCAAAAGCTCAAGAATTATCAGATTTCCGTGAAGAAATCTCTGTTGGACTCTGTCATCGAATCCAATTATTCTGACATACACACTGCCCTGCCCAACCTGGATCAGCTCTTCGATTTGGAGTCCCCCAAGGAAATCTTTACCATACAGATGAAGTCCCCCAAGCGTCCATTTCCTTACCTTCAGATTCAGGAAGCCTTTCAGAAGGCGCTGCCCGGCAAGGACTCCTGCATCATCCTGAAGATAGATGGGGACAGCGCCCTGTTCCTGATCCATTTCGCCAGCGCAGAACCTGATATAAAGGAAGCGCTTTGGCAGCTGCTGCAGGATTTCCACCAAAAACTGGGGTGCTTCTCCGCCATCAGCAACGGCAGCAAGACTCCCCTGGACATTCCTGCCCTGTGCAAAAACGCCATGCATGCCAGCGGCTCCTGGCAGGAGGTTCCGGTAGCGGATTACCAGAGCCTGTCTGCGCCTGACATCTCCTTCAGCTATCCCCACAGCCAGCTGGAGCGATTGGCCAAAATACTACAGGGCATGGACTTTAAAGAAGCCAGGAGCATACTGAAGGACATCCACTGGATCATCCATGATTCCATCCAGGAGGAGAATCCGCTGTCCGACTTTTTCGTGCGCAGCATCCTGGTGGATTTGATCACCCTCATCATCAGCTATATGATTCAGACCAAAATCGCCTATGAGGCCTATGGAGAGCTCTATCAGGAGACCCTGTATTTCTGCCGCAGCTGCCCATATGCGGAAAAAGCTGAGGCCATTGAGGCCAATATCCACGAGCTTCTGGATATCTGCCAGCAGAAGGCCAGCACCTATATCACCTCCGACCAGATTCGGCAGCTGATCGAGGAATCCTACTGCCAGCCCGATTTCTCCATTTATGAGCTGGCAGACAAGCTCCAAATCAGCTTCACCTATACCAGCAACCTGATCAAAAGGAAGCTGAATCAGAATTTCTCGGATTATGTCTGGACGCTGCGCCTGGAAAAGGCCAAGGAGCTCCTGAGTCAGACCGCCTTGTCCATTGATGAGGTCAGTACCGCCGTAGGGTATATCAACACCTCCAGCTTCCGCAGGAAATTCAAGCAGGAGACCGGGCTGACGCCCTCCGAATTCCGGTTGAAGGAGAGCGAGTAGCATATAATACACATTCTTTACTAAGGAGGTAGCTTATGAAGCTTCGACATTATCTGGAAAACCAAAGGGTACTCTCCGAGAACCGCCTGCCGTCCCGCTCCCTGCTCCTGCCTGCCAGGAAACGGGGCGTGACCCATATGAATCCCATGGACTCCGGCATGCTTCTGACGCTGAACGGCGACTGGAGCTTCCGTTATCTGGACGATGGGAAAATCACGGAGGAGTATGCCTCTTTCTTCGCACCCGGATACGATGATGCCCATTGGGACATCCTGCCTGTCCCTTCCATGTGGCAGTACCACGGCTATGGAACCTGCCTATATCCAAACGTGGCATATCCCTTCCCCCTGGATCCCCCCTATATCCACGCCGTCAATCCCGTTGGCCTCTATCGTCGCCATTTTAACCTGGAGGAGATCCCCGCCCAGGCAATCCTGCGCTTTCACGGCGTAGACAACGCCTATTTTGTGTATGTCAACGGAAACTATGTGGGTTTTTCCAAGGGAAGCCGCCTAGCTGCGGAGTTTGATGTCACGCAGTACCTGCTGGCCGGGGAGAACCTGCTGGCGGTACAGGTGCATACCTACAGCGATGGTTCTTATCTGGAAAACCAGGACATGCTGCTGGCCAGCGGCATCTTCCGTAATGTGTTTTTGCTTTTGTTGGGAAAGGATTCCCTCTGGGACTACACCCTTCTGCCGGTGGAAAACGGCTTTGAACTGACCTGCGACTGTCATGCGCAGGATGGAGGAGCGCTGTTGGAAGCCGTTCTCTATGACGCGGAAGGAGGTGAGCTCTTCCGTCAGGCCAGGGCCGCGGCCTCAGACACCATCTTTTCCCTGAAAGTGCCCGACCCGCAGCTTTGGACAGCAGAGACTCCCTATCTGTACGAGCTGGTGCTGACTCTTTCCAGGGAGGGAAGCGTCAGTGAAATCCATACGAAAAAGGCAGGCATCCGTTTTTCCGGCATAGAGGACCGGTATCTGACGCTGAACGGCAAGCC
>CAMQOJ010000187.1 GCA_947003375.1 uncultured Lachnospiraceae bacterium | reverse complement strand
CGTGGATATTGCGTCTTTAATTGGTATTGTATTATGTTTTGCGATGATGCTGTACGGTATCATAGACGGGGCCGGCATCAACAACCTGGTGAAGGAGTACTGGAACTTCCCGTCAGCCATCATTACCTTTGGTGGCGCCTTTGCCGCCACGCTGACATCCTACAGCCTGGCGGATTACATAAGCGGCCTGAAGAGTTTCGCGCTGGTCTTCAAGGCACCGGCCATAAATACTGCCGAGATGATCCGCAAGATTATAGACCTGTCCAATGTGGCGCGTAAGGAAGGTCTGCTGTCCCTGGAGGAAGCCGCGGCGGACATGGACGATGCTTTCCTGAAGAAGGGCATCCTGCTCATGGTGGACGGCACGGATCCCGAGCTGGTCCGGGCCATCATGGAGACGGAGCTGGTCAGCATCGAGGGAAGACATAAGAACTGCATCAGCTTCTGGGATACATTGGGTGCTATGGGCCCTGCCTGGGGTATGATCGGTACGCTGATTGGTCTGATAGATATGTTGTACCATATGGACAATGTGGCTACGCTGGGTCCTGCAATGGCTGTGGCCTTGATTACCACGTTCTACGGCTCGGTGCTTGCCAACGCCATCTGTACCCCGGTATCCAACAAGCTGAAGGCTGACAATGCGGGAGAGATGATGCTGAAAGAGGTCATGATTGAGGGGCTGCTGTCCATCCAGGCCGGCGAGAACCCGAGAGTCATCGAAGAGAAGCTGAAGTCCTTCCTGGCTCCTCAGGAGAGGGAGGCTGTATCCGGCTCAGACGCAGGGGGTGAGGAGTAATGGCAAAACGCAAAGAGGATACGCCCCCCGCCGGATCCCCGGCGTGGATGGCGACATTCAGTGACCTGATGAACCTCCTTCTCTGCTTTTTTGTCATGCTTTTCGCCATGTCCAGTATTGAGGAGGCCAAGCTGCAGGAATTCGTGGCTGCCATGAACAATACCTTCAGCGTGTTCGACGGCGGTGCCAGCGCCATCGGTGACGGCTTCCTGATTAGCAACGGCGTCAGCCAGCTCAATGAACTTGACCAGTATATCAACAGCACCGGCAAGACGGCCGACAGCGAGACGGACGGAGAGGATTTCCAGGACTACGAGATGTCTCCGGAGGCCATGGAGGAGATTCTTCAGGACAAGATGCTGGAGGAGAACGAGGAGCGGGTGGAGGAGATTGAGGAGGCCCTGACCGAGAGCGACATCGCCGATGAGGTGGAGGTGAGCTTTACCGCCCAGTATGTGAAGCTGACTATGAACGGCGGTCTGCTGTTCGACTCGGGAAGCGCCGAGCTCAAGGATGACGCGAAGCTTATCATAGATAAGGTAGGGCTGATACTGGAGCGGTACGGGAATGCGGGCACTATAGAGATTGAGGGGCATACGGACAATGTGCCCATAAAGAGCGCCCAGTATCCCAGCAATGAGGAGCTGAGCAGCGCAAGGGCCCTGTCAGTGTTCTATTATCTGGTGGATTCCACGACCTTGAATTCGCTGAACCTGAAGCATGCCGGGATGGGAGAGAGGGTGCCCATCGCCGACAACTCCACGCCGGAGGGCAGGAGCAGGAACAGAAGAGTTGAGATATTGATTTACAATCCGTCCCAGGGTTGATTCATAGCCAAAAAATGAGGGCAGAAGGAAGGGTTTTCGCGATATGAAAAAGAATTTGCTTAGTGTGCTGATACTGGTGCTGATGATTGTGAACATTGCGATGTCAGCGGTCATGATGATAAGCGTCACCAGCACGAACCAAAAGACGGCGGCTCTGATGGACAGCATCGGGACGGCGATGAATCTGGAATGGAACGGCCCGGGCAGTCCGGATGATGTGCCCCTGTCGGATTCCGAGACCTATAATGTAGGGACGATGACAGTCCACCTGGCCAATTCCCAGGTAGTGGGGGAGGACGGCACGGTCAGCACCAGCGACAAGCAGATGTACATCGTGTTCGATATCGCCCTTCTGCTGAACAAGACCCATGAGGATTACGAGTCCTACGGCGGAGAAGTCATGAGCCAGTATGACAGCATGATTAAGGATACCATCGAGGGCGTAGTCACCAATTATACGGAGGAAGAATGCCGCGCGGACTTCAGCGGCGCCATCAGGGACGAAATCCTTGCCGCCATCCAGGAAGATTTGTTCCACTCCAAAATCGTGTACGGCATCACGCTGAGCAATGTGAAATACGGCGGGGGCTGACGGAGAGGACGATGTGTTCGGTATGACAGATAAAAAGTTACGACAGGAGGTGAACCTGTGTGGCCGATATTCTTTCCCAGGCGGAGATAGATGCCCTGCTTTCAGCCATGTCTTCCGGCGAGCTCGACACGGAACAGATACAGCAGAAGGATGAAAAAAAGGTCAAGAACTACGATTTCAGCAGTCCTACGAAGTTCTCCAAGGAACATTTGAGGACACTGGAAATCATATATGAGCATTACGCAAGGCTGCTCTCGACGAACTTGCCGGTGTACCTGCGCAAGAACGTGCAGGTGTCGGTGGTGGGGTCCGAAGCCATCAAGTTCAATGAATTTACCAATTCCCTATCCAGCCCGATTATCATGGGGGTAGTCAATTTCGCTCCCCTGAACGGGTCGATAATCATGGAGTTGGGCACGAATCTCGGCTATGCCATGTTGGATCGCATGCTGGGAGGAAACGGACAGCCCCTGGAGAAGAGCAGGGACTTTTCCGAGATAGAACAGATTATCATAGAGAAGATATTAGTGATGTTCGTCCAGCTCTTAAGGGAGCCCTGGAAGAACGTGATTGATATATCCCCTGTGCTGAGCCGGCTGGAGACCAATCCCCAGTTCGCGCAGGTGATCGCCCCCAGCGAGATGGTCGCCATCGTGACATTGAGCATCAAGATTGGGGACGTGGAGGGCATGATGACCATCTGTCTTCCTTTCCTTACCCTTGAAGATGTCATGGATAAGCTGAATACCAAGTACTGGTACTCCACCATGCAGGAGATGCATGACGAGAATTATGAGATGTATATCGAATCCATGATTCGGAAGGTGGATGTGCCTGTAAAGGCCGTGCTCGGTACGAGCACCATCACCGTAAGCGATTTCATGAATCTGCAGGTGGGAGATTGCATCAAGCTGAATTCCCTGATGGATCAGGACATGGATGTCTATGTAGGCAATATCAAGAAATTTACCGCATTGCCCGGCACGGAGAGGGACTCTTATGCTGTCAGGATTACATCGGTTATTAGAGAGGAGGAATAAACAATGGATGGTGCATTGTCTCAGGACGAGATAAACGCATTACTTTCCGGCATGGATTCAAGCGATGACGATGGAGCCGAGGCTGTTGGAGAAGGCAGCAATGGGGGTGCGGGAGGAGCAGTCCAGAGCATGGAGGAAGCCATGGAGCTGCTTTCGGATGTAGAGAAGGACGCTGTGGGCGAAGTCGCCAATATCAGCATGGGCTCCTCGGCGACTACATTGTATTCTCTTGTGAACAGGAAAGTCAATATCACCACACCGGAGGTGGGATTTGCCACATGGGATAATCTGCTGGATCAGTATGAAAGGCCTTGCGTCTTCATTCAGATTAAATATACGGTGGGCCTGGACGGTACGAATATCCTGATATTGAAAGAGCATGACGTGAAGGTCATCACTGACCTGATGATGGGCGGAGACGGCACGAACACGGAAGGCGAGCTTGGGGAGCTGCACTTAAGCGCTATATCCGAGGCCATGAACCAGATGATGGGGGCATCGGCCACCTCTCTCTCCACCATGATGAACACGAAGATTGA
Source organism: uncultured Lachnospiraceae bacterium (assembly GCA_947003375.1). Classification (GTDB taxonomy): domain Bacteria; phylum Bacillota; class Clostridia; order Lachnospirales; family Lachnospiraceae; genus Acetatifactor. The sequence goes on along the minus strand of CAMQOJ010000187.1, from coordinate 4,165 downwards.
CATCAGCCCGCCGGAGGCGGAGCTGCTGGATCTGGCGCTGGTGCGCAACGGAGAGGATGTGTCGCCGTTTTTGGGCGGCGTGTTCGTGAAGATATCCTTCCGGATGCAGATCGACGATCTGGTGGACAGTTCCATCATGCAGTTATACCCGATAGACTTTGCCCGCAAGGTAGTGGATACGTTCATGAACTCCCAGTCACCGGCTGAGGAGAAGAAGGAGGAAGCGCCTGTTGCCGCGCCGTCTCAGGCCGCTGGCCAGCAGCCGTCCATGAATCAGATGGGAGGGGCTCCGCAGATGGATATGAATGCGGGAGCGAACGCAGGCTACGGAGCGGCTGGCATGACTCCCCAGATGGATTCGAATGCCATGATGAACATGGGCGGGATGCAGATGGGAGCCATGGGAATGAACCCTCAGATGATGAACATGGGCGGGATGCAGATGGGAACCATGGGAATGAACCCTCAGATGATGAACATGGGCGGGATGCAGATGGGAATGAATCCTCAGATGATGAATATGGGCATGCCCGGGGGCGCGGCCATGAACCAGCAGGCCGCCATGCAGAACATCAATGTTCAGCCTGCGCAGTTCCAGAGCTTTTCCAGCGACGGAAGCGCCATAGCAGGACAGGAGAACATCGGCCTCATCATGGATGTTCCTCTGAATGTTACCGTAGAGCTTGGCCGCACGAGCAAGTCGATTTCAGAGATTCTCGACTTTGCGCCCGGTTCCATCATTGAACTCGACCGCATCGCCGGTGAACCGATAGATGTGCTGGTGAACGGAAAGCTTGTCGCAAAGGGAGAAGTGGTTGTAATTGAAGAATGCTTCAGTGTAAGAATAACTGAGATTATCAAGTAGGAGGATGGTTTAATGGCAAAGAATATTCTGATTTGCGATGACGCGGCGTTCATGAGGATGATGATCAAGAACGTCCTGACCAAGGGCGGTTACAACGTGGCCGGGGAAGCCGAGAACGGGGCGAAGGCAGTGGAGAAGTACAAGGAGCTGTCTCCGGATCTGGTGCTGATGGACATCACCATGCCTGAGATGGACGGCATCCAGGCCCTGAAGGAGATTAAGAAGATAGACGGCGGCGCGAAGGTCATCATGTGCTCCGCCATGGGACAGCAGGCCATGGTGGTGGAATCCATCCAGGCCGGCGCGAAGGACTTTATCGTGAAGCCGTTCCAGGAGGATCGTGTCCTGGAGGCTGTGAAGAAGGTCATTGGCTGATGGTGCTGCTGACCGGGGGCTCCAGCGGTTACGCCCAGTTCATCACGGTGCTGCTGCTGTTCGTGGTAGTGCTTGGAATCACGGCCGCCGTCACGAAGTGGATGGCGAACTACCAGAAGCAGCAGAGCGCCAATGAAAACATAGAGGTCATAGAGACCACTCGTATTGCAAACAATAAATATATTCAGATTATACGGGCAGGCGGAAGGTACATGGTCATTGCTGTCTGTAAGGATACGGTTACCATGTTGGGCGAGATTCCTGAGGGTGAGCTGAAGGAGACGAAGCTTGTACAGGGCTTCAATTTCAAAGAGATTCTCGAGAAGGCGGCGGGCAAGAAGGATGCCTCCCGGGAAGAGCCAAAGGATAGTCAGTTGCATGATGAAAAATAAGCTTAGAACCAAGCGAATAGTAACCGCAATATGCCTACTGGTCACGGTGGGCATATTGTGTATTGTAAGTTCAATGACAGTATTTGCCAGCGGCGCGGAGACGGATCCCTCCAATGTGCTCTCCATCAGCATGAGCGATGGAGGGAACGGGGAGATAAACGGGTCGCTGCGCATTCTGCTGACCCTGACGCTGATTTCCATTGCGCCCATCCTGATCATAATGATGACTTCCTTTACGCGGATCATCATTGTGTTGCACTTCACCCGGGCGGCGCTGAACACACAGACGGCTCCGCCGAACCAGATTCTGGTGGGGCTGGCCCTGATCCTGACCTTTTTCATCATGGAACCAACGGTGCAGGAAATCAACGAACAGGCCTATCAGCCCTATGAGGCCGGGGAAATCGACCTGGACGAGGCATTGGAGCGGGGGGTGGCCCCTCTGCGGAAGTTCATGTATCCGCAGACCCAGGTGAAGGATGTGGATCTGTTCATGGACATCTCCGGGCAGGAATGGGACGGGGTGAGCCTTGACACCATTCCGCTGTCCGTGCTGCTGCCCAGCTTCATGCTGAGCGAGCTGAGGATGGCGTTCTGGATAGGCTTTGTCATCTATATCCCGTTCATTGTCATCGACATGGTGGTGGCGTCCACGCTGATGAGCATGGGCATGATGATGCTGCCGCCTACCACGATTTCCATGCCCTTTAAGATTCTGCTCTTCGTCCTGGCGGACGGATGGAATCTTGTGATAAAGAATCTGGTGGGATCGTTCTATCATTGAGAGCAAAGAGAGCTCTTGGAAGGAGGGATGCTTAGGTGACTATAGATGCTGTAATGGATATCACAAAACAGGCATTGTTCCTGATTATCAAGGTATCGTTGCCGTTGCTTTTGGTATCGTTGTGTGTAGGCCTGGTTGTGAGCATCTTTCAGACGGTGACATCTATTCAGGAGCAGACATTGACATTCGTGCCGAAGATTATCTGCGTGTTCCTTTCGATGATTCTGTTCGGAAACTGGATGATGACGTCTATTCTGGAATTTATGACGGAGCTGTGGACGAATTTCGGTTTATACGCCGGCGGTTAAGGGGCATGGTGGATGATTGACTATTCCTTTTCCATTTATGATCTGGAATATTTCCTGCTGATCCTGGTCAGGGTGTCATGCTTTGTATTTGTGGCCCCTTTCTTCAGTATGAGGAACACGCCTGCCAATGTGCGGGTCGCCATCAGCTTTTTTACCTCGCTGCTTCTGTACCAGGCCCTCACTCCTGCAGAGGCGGTGACCTATTCGTCGCTTGCGGGGTATACGGTCATTGTGCTGAAGGAAGCGATAGTGGGACTGTTGATAGGTTTTGCGGCCAATACCTGCACCTCCATCGTGAACTTCGCGGGCTCTATCGCGGACATGGAGACAGGCTTGTCCATGGTGACGCTGATGGATCCCACATCCAGGGAGAGCACCAGCATTACGGGCGTGCTGTACCAGTATGTTCTGATGTTCATGATGATCGCCACGGGAATGTACCGGTACCTGTTTGGCGCTTTGGCAGACACTTTTATACTGATTCCCGTGAACGGCGCGGTGCTTCATTCGGATTCGCTGGTGGATTCCATGCTGGAGTTCCTGACGGACTATGTCATCATCGGCTTCCGCATCGTGCTGCCCATATTCTGTTCTATTTTGCTGCTGAACGCGGTGCTGGGCGTGCTGGCCAAGGTGGCGCCCCAGATGAACATGTTCGCGGTGGGCATCCAGCTGAAGGTCTTAGTAGGGTTGTCAGTGCTCTTCCTGACGGCAGGCATGCTGCAGGGGATAGGGGATTTTGTGTTCGACGAGATGAAGAGAATGATTCATTCCTTTGTGGGGGGCATGACATGATTCGCTATAATCTGCAGTTTTTTGCAAAGGAAGGCATGGGCGGCGAGAAAACAGAGCCCGCCACCCAGAAGAAATTGAACGATGCCCGCAAGAAGGGGCAGGTGGCCAAGAGCCGGGAGCTCACCAACGGCCTGGAGCTTCTGGCGCTGTTTTTGATACTGAAGTTCTGGGTAGGGCATATGGGCATACAGTTCCTGGATGTGTTCAACAATGTCTACAGCAGGATTCCGGACGTGACCATGTATTGGCAGGACACCATGCCCGAGCGGGAGGCCAGCATCCTGTTCAGCCAGTTGGTGCTGGGCGTGCTGACGATCATAGCCCCCATCCTGCTGGTAGGGTATCTGATCGCGTTCGTCACGGACGTGGCCCAGGTGAAATGGAAGCCCACTCTGGAGACCATGAAGCCTAAGTTCAGCAAGCTGAACCCGATCAGCGGCTTCAAAAAGATTTTCTCCGTGAACGCTTTGGTGGAGCTGGTGAAGTCCATCGCGAAGATTGCGCTGATCGGATATGTCTGCTACAGCTATCTGAAGGATAAATGGCCTATATTGTTCAACCTGTATGACGTGACTCTGATGCAGGCGCTGCAGATTGTGGCGGAGACCGAGACGGCTCTGGGGATCCGGGTGGCTGTGTGCGCCAT
>CAMQOJ010000186.1 GCA_947003375.1 uncultured Lachnospiraceae bacterium | reverse complement strand
TGTTGAACCAGGACGGATCCATATCGATACGCTACAGCGATGCATATGAGGAGCCCGCTGCCTTTGAGCTTAATGCCGTGGAAGAAATGGATTTTCCTGGCTCCCATGTAAAAAATGTCTATCACTACGGTTATGACGTGAACGTGGACCGTATATTGAGGCTGTGCGGGACGGTTGTCACCACTGAGAGCGGGAAAGAGGGCTATAACCATGGATTTACCTCTACAGAGTTCCAAAATGGAGCGTGCGAAACCAAGGAGGCGATTACCTGCGTCTTTGAGGCGGATACCAACCCAATCAGCTGGAGCTATGACCGTATAGGATTGGAAGGGGAAGTAAAAATCCCCCAGCTGTTCGCGGATGGCTACACCCATGAAGCATATCAGAGATTCAATGTGATAGAGTACACGGACATCACAAAGCGGGACATTGATGAGAGGCTCCGGGAGTTCAGGGAAAACGGCAATCGGGAAAGGGCATGGAACGATGACAGTGCCGAAGTCATGGAGAGCTTAAACATGATGCAGGAGCCGGGGGCTCTGGAGGAGAGGATGGATGACCCGGCCATTGTGGAGATATACAATCAGATGCCCTATGATGATGCTGTCGAATTCCTGAAATCCCAAAAATCTTTAGGGTCCCAGAAGACCCAAGAGCCGGAAGTGGCCCCGAAGCCGCAGGAAACACCGACAGTGGAAACAGAGATTGCTTTGTCGGAGGAGGAGCAGGAAAGCCTGCAGGTGATGACCAGCGTATTCACGTTAAACAGTTACCTCTTTACAGATGATATGTACGGGAGTTCCTACCCTGTCAGTGACCTGGAGGCGGCTATGAGGCTGATTGACATGATGGGGTGCTTCGCACAGACAGATGATTCCTATCTGCGCCGTCTGCCCGCAATGGAAGTGGAGCCGCAGACGCTCAAAAAGTATTTTGAGATAGAAGACATGAAGTCCTATCTGAAGAATGTGTTCGGCATAGAGGAGGCGGATCTGTCTGCGTATTATGAAGGGGATAAGGTTGTATTGAGCATGGCATGGTAGGCGAGCCGATTTCCCATGATGAGAATGCGCCCTGGTAAAGCTGCCTATCGTACCCGATTGCGCCTTGCAAATCAAGAGCCTAGACTATATAATGGTTACAAGGATTGAAAAACAGTCCTGCGCATCTTGAAAAACAGATTTCTGGAGAGGAGAGGTAGGTATGATGAAAGCTGTATTGGACATGTCGGTTCTCGGTGTCGCTGCGGGCATGGGTTCCGGAGGATTCCCCATTTTGGCGGTGATCCTGGGCGTGGTTGTGGTACTGTTGGTCCTGATCTTCCTGACAGGGTATGTGAAAGCGCCCCCGGACACGGCCATGATCATCTCCGGGCTGCGCAAGAACCCCAAGGTGCTCATCGGAAAGGCGGGGATCAAGATTCCCTTCCTGGAGAGAAAGGACGAGCTGAACCTCCAGCTGATCCCCATCGACGTGAAGACCTCCAATGCCGTCCCCACGGCGGACTACATAAACATCAACGTGGACGCCACCGTGAACGTGAAGATCAGCGACAACGAGGAACGCCTGAAGCTGGCGGCCCAGAACTTCCTGAACAAGAACGCGGAGTACATCGGCCGTGTGGCCAGGGAAGTGCTGGAGGGCAATGTGCGTGAGATCGTGGGCAAGATGGCCCTGGAGGAGATGGTCTCCGACAGGCAGAAATTCGCCACCCTGGTGAAGGAGAACGCGGAGCCCGACCTGGCGGCCATGGGGCTGGACATCATCAGCTTCAACGTCCAGAACTTCGTGGACGGCAACGGGGTCATCGAGAACCTGGGCGTGGACAACATCGTCAAAATCCAGAAGAACGCGGCCATCTCCCGGGCGGAGAGCGAGAAGGAGATCGCCAAGGCCCAGGCCAACGCCAAGCGGGAGTCCAACGAGGCGGAGGTCAACGCCGCCACGGAGATTGCCAAGAAGCAGAACGACCTGGCCATCCGCAAGGCCGAGCTGAAGCGGGAGGCGGACATCAAGCAGGCGGAGGCCGACGCCGCCTACCGCATCCAGGAGGAGGAACAGAGAAAGACCGTTGAGATCACCACGGCCAACGCCAACATTGCAAAGCAGGAGAAGGAAATCCAGCTCAAGCAGAAGGAAGCGGAGGTCATGGAGCAATCCCTGGACGCCCAGGTGAAGAAAAAGGCGGAGGCCGACAGATTCGCCAAGCAGCAGCAGGCGGACGCAGTGCTCTATGAGCGCCAGCGGGAGGCGGAAGCCAAAAAGTTCGAGACCGAGAAGGAGGCCGAGGCCATGAAGGCCCAGGCCGAGGCAAAGCGCTACACCATGGAGCAGGAGGCCGACGGTATCCGCACCAAGGGCCTGGCCGAGGCGGAGGCCATCCGCGCAAAGGCCGTGGCGGAAGCGGAGGGCATTGAGAAAAAGGCCGAGGCCATGGCGAAGATGGGCGAGGCCGCCGTGCTGGAGATGTACTTCAAGGCATTGCCCGAGGTGGTGAAGAACGCCGCGGAGCCCCTGGCAAGCGTGGACAGGATCACCATGTACGGCGACGGCAATTCCACCAAGCTCATGAAGGATGTCATGGGGACCGTGGTGCAGGTGACGGACGGCTTAAAGGAGTCCACAGGCGTGGATCTCCAGGCAGTGCTGTCGGGATTCCTGGCAGGAAAGGCCGCACTGGCAAATGGAACGAAAGCGGAAGGAGAGCCGCCCCAATAAGGGGCGGTTCTTCCGTATGGAAGGCTGAAATAAGAGAATTAGTATAAAAAGTGTAATATATCGTTATCAGCCGCCGGGCTATTGACTTTCAAATACCTGATTGATACAATTATAAAGATATAATCAAATACCCCGCTGCAAGCAACGGGGTATTTGACCCTCGCGGCATTCGCCAACTGGCCGTGCAAGCACGGCCGCTTGGCTCATTGCTCGCGGGAATAAAGGGAATGATATGGCGTCAAGTTTGAGGCACTGGATAAGGAAAGCGAAATGGTCGTATTGTTGATAGGCGGCAGCGGTGTGCTGATGAATGCGATGATAGACAAGTTGAATAAGAATGGCCACCGGGTCTATCTCCTGACAGGCCAGAGGGAGGGCCGGTCTTCGTACAGGCATGTGTTCGAAAGATATAATTTTCCCTATGACAGCCCAAGCATCAAGGAAATCCTGGAGAGCATCAAACCGGACGTCACTGTGTTCACGGGTGCGTTCGACACCAATTTCGACTGGGGCAAACCAGAGCAGGAAATGATACGGTATACGGCTGGCCTCATGAATATCCTGTCTGCCTGCGACATATTGAAAAAGGGAAGGTTTTTCTATTTCTCATCCCAGGAGGTATTCGGCGATTCCTATATCGACAATGTGACGGAAGAGCAGGAACTGTCCCCCAAGGGATTTAAGGCGATGGCCCTGACCCAGGGCGAGGACATGTGCGGCAATTACCGGCGGATTCAGGGCATGCGGACCTTCATTCTGCGCTTCGACCATCTGTACTGGGTGCCGGAACCTGGAACGACACAGAACAACCCCTGCTTCGCCATGTGCCTGGAGGCGCTGAAGACGGGAAGGATTTCCGCCAATGCCAGGAGGGTCGCCTCCATGATATACCTGAACGATGCCGTGGAGCTGGCCTATAAGCTGATCTGCGCGGAGGCGCCCGGGCATGGCTGCTACCACATTTCTTCCGCGGAGGCCATCGGGCAGATGGAGCTGGCCAGGAAGATTCAGAGGGAGATAGGCTCCGGCATCGAAATCGTGGACAACACGGTGGGCATGGCAAATCGCCTGATTCTGGACAATAGCAGATACGAGGCGGAGTTCGGGCAGGAGATATTCAACCATTATGACGCTGGCGTCAGGAAAGTGGCGGTCTACATGAAGCGCCACAGCTCTTCCTTCCTGACGGAGGAGGACGAGGGGGGAGGACTGGCGGTAAAGGTCTGGCACAATACCCGCAGGATTTTCAGGGCGGTGATTCCCTTCATCGAGAACCTGGTCTGCTTCATCCCTTTCTTCATGCTGAATAACAGGGCGGTGGGCAGCCGGTTCTTTGCCCGCCTGGATTTCTACCTGCTGTATGTGCTTTTGTTCGCCGTCGTCTATGGGCAGCAGCAGGCTGTTTTTTCAGGTCTGCTTGCCATTGTCGGGTTCTGCTTCCGACAGATGTATAACCGTACCGGATTCGAGGTGCTCCTGGACTACAATACCTATGTGTGGATGGCGCAGCTGTTCATCGTTGGGCTGGTGGTGGGCTATCTGAAGGATCAGCTCCGCTATATCAAGAATGAGAACCTGTCCAGAATCCAGTACCTTAACGGGCAGCTGAAGGACATCGAGGACATCAATGACAGCAATGTCCGCATGAAGCATAATTTCGAGACGCAGATAGTCAACCACAAGGACAGCCTGGGGAAGATATACGAGATTTCCTCCTCCCTGGAGCAGTACGGGCCGGAGGAGGTGCTGTTCTATGCCGCGCAGGTGCTCTCCAGGCTGATGGACTGTGAGGACGTGGCAGTGTACAGGGTGGCGAACGGCGATTACGCAAGGCTCTTTTCCGCCACATCCCGGGAGGCCAGGAAGCTGGGGAATTCCATCAAATATACGGATATGGAGGGCCTGTACGGTGAGCTGAAGGAACACCGCGTCTATATCAACAGGACTATGGAGGGGAAGATGCCTACCATGGCAGGCGCTGTCTATTCGGAGGATAAGCTGCAGCTGATACTGATGCTCTGGGGCATTCCTTGGGAGCGCATGACGCTGGGGGAGGCCAATCGGCTGACGATTGTGGGAGCCCTGATTCAGAATGCGGTAGTGCGTGCCAACCGCTATTTGGAAGCCTTGAAGAACAGGCGGTATGTGGAGGGGACCAATGTGCTGGACGAGGAGGCCTTCACGCAGCTGGTGAAAGCCTTTTCCGATGCGGAGAGGAAGGGGCTTACGGAATATGCGCTGTTGGAGATTCTGGCTGGAGGGAACGACCACGAAAGCGTCGCCACCGCTATGGGGAGCGCCATCCGCCAGACGGATTACATGGGAATCCTAAAGGGAGGAAGGCTGTATGTGCTCCTGTCCAATACCAACCGGGAAGGGGCGGAGGGAATCGTGGAGCGGTTCAAAAATGCCGGCTATGCCAGCCGGCTGGAGGAGGCGGTGCTATGACCCTGGCTAAGGATGAGCGCATCTTCCTGCTCATCCTCATCGTGAATCTGATCATATCGCTCATCTACCTGCTGGCAGGGATATTGTTTGTAGTGCCAGCCCGGTTTGCGATGGAGGATAAGGAAGGGGGAGAAAGGCTGTCTGACAACAGGAGGACCTATCTTCTTCGGTTCATTGTGATGATATTGTGCCCGGTGATCGGCCCGCTGTTCTTCTTTGTGGGACATCTGTTCTATATCGTGGTATTCTGGAAGAAGGTGGACCTTGCGGACGTCATATTCAGCAAGGAACGTATCAGGGTCCGCATGAGGGCGGATGAAGAGCGGGAGAGGGATATCATTCCTCTGGAGGAGGCCGTCCTGGTCAATGAGAAGAAGAACCTGCGCCTGGTGATGATGAATGTGCTCAGGGAGGACATTCAGAATTCCCTCACCGCCATCACGCTGGCGCTGGACAGCGAGGACTCGGAGACTTCCCATTACGCGGCTGCGGTCCTGTCGGACGAACTGAACAAATTCCGCATCTATGTGCAGAAGCTGTGGAAGCAGATTCAGGAGGAGCCTGACCGGACGGAGTATGCGGAAATGCTTCTGGACTATGTGGACAATGTGCTGGGACAGCGTATTTTTTCGGCTTATGAGCAGCGCAGGTTCGTGGAGATCCTGGATTCGGCGGCGGAGCTGCTGTATGAAAAGGATCCGGCCAGATTTACGTTGGGGAGGTATGAGGAGGCCTGTCTGCGGACATTGGAGATAAAGGATTACGACCATTCCGGAAAATGGTGCCTGCGGATGGCGGAGCGGTTTCCGGAGGAGCTCTCCACATATACCTGCAGGCTAAAGCTCCATTTCGCCATGCAGGACAGGGAGGCGTTCTTCGATGCCCTGAGGGCTTTGAAGAGCTCCAATGTGGTAATCGACAACGAAACGCTGGAGCTGATTCGGGTGTTTGGCTGAGGAGGTCTTTTTATGTCGATGAAGATGCTCACGCTTCTGCAGATCGGGGGCGTGCTGGCGGCATACCTGAGCGTGTCCCTCCTGGCGCCGGGGCTTCTGCTGCGCAGGAAGTTCGCGGGCATGCAGACGTCTGTAAGGTGGATGGCGTATTTCATGTGCGGGAATTTCTATATCATGAATCTGGTATACCTGCTGGAGCTTTTGCATATATCATATAGGCCTACTCTGATTCTGGGAAGCCTGCTGCCGTTTGCGGTGGTCGCCGTCACCCGGTTCAGGAAGACGTTTACCCTGTCCCTGGTGCGGGGCACAAGGAGGCTCAGGCTTATCTCGGAGGGGGAGATGGGCATCAAGACGCAGATGTACCAGGCAGGGAAAAATCTGCAGAGGATGTCCTCCGGACTGCTGGGACAGAGGATGTCCGCCTACTGGCCTGACCTGATTCTGGCTCTGAATATTGTCATGCTGGTGTTCTATATATATGGCTCTAATGTGCTCAATGTATATGGATATTGTGCTTCTGATATAATAGTGCACAATTACTGGATCAACGAGTTAGGGAATAATAATATTTTTGTGGAAGGCATTTATCCTTTTGGATTTCACAATGTGATTTACTATCTGCATGCGGTGTTCTCTATTCCCACGTTTGTACTGCTGAGGGTTTTCTGCGTGGTGCAGACGCTGATGATTCATCTGATGCTTTTGGCTTTTTTGCGCGCGGTGTGTAAGTCGAAGTATGCTCCTTATCTGGGAATGATTCTGTATACCATAGGCGGTTTTTTTTCGCAGGCGACATATGACAGATTTTGCTCTTCCCTTCCTCAGGAATTTGGGATGCTGTTCATATTCCCTTCCGCTTACTTTGCGATTGCGTTTTTCCGGGAGAGAGGCTTTGGAATCCAGGCAAGGTCTAAATTTAATCTGACCATGTTCGCTATAAGCATCTCTATGACTCTGGCAGTCCATTTTTACGATACAATCATCGCGGGGCTGTTCTGCGTGGGCATTGCGGTAGGGTTCTGCTTCCGGTGCCTGCGCTGGAGCTATCTGAGGCGAATCGTGCTGGCAGGTATAATCGGTATATTGCTGGCAGTGCTTCCCATGGGGGCTGCCTATATGATGGGGGCGCCTCTAGAGGGCTCTCTGTATTGGGGAATGTCGGTGATGACTTCTTCTGGGGAAGAGGATACAGGGGAAGAAGGCGCGAAGGATGCGGAGGAAGAGGCTGGGAATGTGCCCGCCGGTTCTGATGAAAAGCCGGCAATATCCATACGGCAGAGACTGCAGCCTGTTCTATATAAGGTGAAGGTTTATGTCGCATGCGAGAAGGATGAGGTATTGTGGTTTATGCTGGGCAGTATTGCGGCGCTTTTGCTGCTGGGAATGCTGTGGTTCATGCTCGGAAGAAAAGAGTATGGGGGCACTCTGGTTTCAATTGCTGTCTTTATGCTGCTGCTGGTGGTGCTTCAGGGTGCCGTGGACTTAGGCCTTCCGCAGCTGATAGAGATTTCAAGATGTGCGATTTATCTTGCGTATGGGCTTGGCGTTGTATGGGGGCTTGCTGTGGACGCGTTTCTCTTTCTGCTGTTTCAGAGGAAGAAGGCTATTCATCGCGCGTCTTTTGCGACATTGGTAGCGGCCTGTGTGGCATTGGCAGTAACTGGAATCAAGACACCTGTGAAAATGGGGGGCGGGGAAACAAATGACGCGGTTATCTGTATGTCGAACATCTACCGGGAGAACCGTGATGGGGGTACCTGGACCATTTGCTCTGCCGACGATGAAAGACAAATGATGAGAGATTATGGAAATCACTATGAGCTGATTGACTTTCTGAGGGAGATGGAAGACCTGAAAAGCGATGCATC
>CAMQOJ010000185.1 GCA_947003375.1 uncultured Lachnospiraceae bacterium | reverse complement strand
CCCTCCAGCCCCCTTCCCCAAAAGCCTCCAGGGAAAAAGCCTCTACCTTCTGTCCTCTTTCTATGGTCTCCTTTATGGTAACCAAATCGATCTCCCTTTCCCCATCCAGGGTTATTTCGATGGAAAACGGTTCTTCTGTCCGGCTTTCGTAGTACTGCTCCCTGTCGCCGTTCAATAAGGCACCGGCATCCCTGCCTTCCGAATCCTGCGCCCTTGCCCCTGTGATACAGGACTTGGAGAACATTCTTCTGATTGCCTCTCCCAACTCGGCGAGCCTTTCCACATCCTCTTCATCAAACAGCCCTTCGGGATTCGGCGGAACATTGAGCAGGAGATTCGCATTGCCTCCCACAGCCTTTTCATACATATGTAAAAGGGTCTCCAGAGAGTGCAGCTGCTTATCCTCCCCTTCGCGATATCCCCAACTGGGCCGAATCGATACGTCTACCTCCGCCGGATACCAAATCAGGTCTTCATAATCTTTGATGAACGCCTGGCTGCCGATATCTGTCCAGGTGGAATTGGGCACAGTATCAATCGCCCTCCAATATCCGGGATTGCGCTCCGTAGTCATGATTTCCTTCGGAACCACGCTCCACTCTTCCTCTCTGCTGATACCAGCCTCATTTCCGATCCAGCGCACATCCGGCCCGCAGATGCTGATGCAGGCCGAGGGCTGCAGCCTTCGGATAATCTCGTAATAGCTCTCCCAATCGTAATCCTGCACCTTATCCTTTGACCGGCAGGCTCCGTCGAACCAGACGCAGAACAGTTCCCCGTAATTGCCGCACAGCTCTGTGAGCTGATTCCTGAAATAAACGTCATAATCCGGCGTCCCATAGGTCTTTTCATGCATATCCCAGGGAGAAAGGTAGACCCCGAACTTAAGCCCTTCCTCCCGGCAGGCATCTGCCACCTCTCTGACGATATCGCCTTTTCCGTCCTTCCATGGACTGTTCTTCACAGAGAACTCCGTATAAGCGCTGGGCCACAGGCAAAATCCCTCATGATGCTTGCAGGTGAGGAGAAGCCCCCTCATGCCAGCCGCCTTAAAAGCCCTTACCCACTGAAGCGGATTGAATTTAACAGGATTGAAGCTTTCCGCTCCCATTTCCCCCTCTTCGTCAGGGCCAAAGGTATAAAGACCAAAATGCACAAACCCATAAAACTCCATACAATTCCATTCCACCTGTCTTTTGGAGGGCAACACCTGCGCTGCCCTCTTTATGGCTGCCTCCATTCCATTCCTCCGCTTATCCATAGACAGCAAACGGCAGAAAGCTCTGCCGTTCGCCTTACTAATCTCTTATTCCGCCGAATCATAACGGTCATAAATCTGCTGCTTCACTTCCAGATAATGGCTCAGCCCAATGTTTTCCAGTTCCTGCAGATAGGAATCCCAATCCGCATTCACATTGCTCTCGCCGGCAATCCACTTTGCCAGCTGGTTCTTGGAGTAACTCATCAAATCCGTCTCTGTGGTAGCGATATCTTCCTTTTCTTCTACCGTCACATAGCAGACGGGCCACCGCTCCCACTCTCCGCTGTCCAATTTGCCCGCAAACTTGTGCATATCGTTCACGATTACATTTTTGGCAGGGTTGCCCAGGAAATCCTCCACTCCATCACCCAGAATAGCCGGTGCAAAAGGAAGCTGCTGCTGCCCTCTGACTTGATCCTCCGGAAGATCGTCGCCGCTCTTGAATACAATTTCATTGTTCTCATCATAATACCATGCCTTGTTTTCATCCGGACCGATTCCGTAGGTGGCATTCAGCCCCACTTCCATGTTTTCATAGAAACGATCAATCCACTGCATCAGAATTTCAGGGTTCTTGGCCTTATCCGTGATGATAAATCTGCCGTTATAAAAACCGGTAATCCCTTCCACCAGTGCGTTCTGCTCCCCCTCAGGTCCCTTAAGGGGCATCAATGCCACATAATCCTCCGCGAAATCCCCTGCTTCCGTGGTGTCCCAGGAGGAATAGACCCCTACCGTATTGGTGCTGACCTTTGCCGCCATGCCGCTGCTGTCCTGGGTAAAGACATCCCGGTCGATCAGTCCTTCCGCATAGAGCTCTCCCAGCCACTGCGCTCCCTTTTTGAAGCTCTCTTCTGCTCCCAGGTACTTTACTTCCTTGTTATCTATCATCAGGTAGTCCGGAGCCAGCGGATAGCCAAACGAGCCAAAGTACGGACCATGGTCAGAGGCTCCCCAGTCAGAGAAGATAAATGTCATGGGAATTTCGTCCGCCTCCCCGTTGCCATTCGGATCCTCCTCCTTGAACTTCTTCAACACCTCAAAAAACTCTTCCGTGGTGGTAGGGACCTCTGCTCCCACCGCATCCAGCCACTTCTTGTTGATAAAGGTATTGTTATAGATATCCGGATTGTAAAGCACGGAAGGCATCCCATAGATATTGCCGTCGGGACAGGTAATCATCTTCATCAGATTGGGATATTCCTCGCTGACTCTGCGCTTGAAATTCGGCGCGTACTCATCAATAAGGTCATTTAGCGGAATATAGATTCCCTCACTGCCATAGGTGATGACATCGTTGTCGTTTCCGCCCAGTGCTCCGATAAAGCCATCAGGATAATCGCCGGAGGCCATGAGGAGCTTGAATTTCTCTTCCGCCTCGGTTTCCAGATAAGTCACCCATTCAATATGGATATTTGTCTCCTCCTCCAGCTTCTTCCAGAACTCTCCGTCAGCTGGATTTCCCCAGTTCGGGGATAGCTGGCAGGCCAGGGTATAGGTCACCATCTCATCTACAATGGGGCCTTTCCCGCCCTCCCCGGCTGCGGCATTTCCCGCATCCGAATCTGTCGCGTCCTCTCCTCCGGCATCCTCCGTGGACGTTTCCTCCGTCCCGTCCTCCGCAGCCGTGTCCTTTGTCTCATCCTCCACGCCAGACTCTTTCGTGCTCCCCGTATCTGCCGGGGCTCCATTCTGCCCGCAGCCGGTTAAAAGCATGACACCGGCAAGCGCCAGGCACAACAGATTTCTTAGCTGTTTTGCTTTCATATAACACAACCTCCATCCTTATAAAATGTAATGTATTTCTCAGCCCTTTACAGAGCCTACCATAACCCCTTGCACAAAATACTTCTGCACAAAAGGGTACAGGACGATCATTGGTGCACTGGAAACCACCACCAGCGCATATTTCAACATTTCTGTCTGCTTGTACATCTCTGCCCGGTCGTTCATTCCTGCCAGAGAGGCATCCGGCTGACTGGAAATCAGGATATTCTTCAGCACCAGCTGCAGTGGATATTTTGTCCGGTCAGACAGATACAGCAGCGGCTGCATATAGGAATTCCAGTGCCCCACCGCATAAAAGAGCACCATAACGGCTATCAGCGCCTTAGAGAGCGGAAGCACGATTCGATAGAAAAAATAACCGTTCCTGCAGCCGTCGATTTGGGCCACCTCAAGCAGCTCCGATGGTATATTGCCCTCAAAGAAGTTACGGCATAAAATCAGGTTCCACACACTCATGGCATTGGGTATCACCATGGCCCAGAAGGTATTGAGCAGATGTAGCTTCCTAACCAGCATATAAGTAGGCACTGTGCCGCCTCCGAAAAACATGGTAAAGGTAAAAAAGATCATGAATCCCTTCCGTCCCCTTAGATCCCGCCTGGAAAGGGCATAGCCGCCAGAGAGCGTCACTGCCAGATTGATACAGGTCCCCACCAGCGTGTATAGGATTGAATTCAGGTATCCCTGCATGATTTCCGGATTGGAGAACACTCTTTCATAGCTTTCTGTCTGAAATCCTTTTGGAAGCAGGAAGATTTTCCCTGTAAGTACCAGATCCGGATTGCTGAAAGAGGCTATCAGTACGTAATATAGAGGATACAAAACAATCAGTAACACGATTACGAGGATTGTGGTATTGACCACATCAAAGGTCATATTACCGACTTTTATTTTTTTATTTTGGGCTTTTTTGCTCATAAACAGTCCTCACTATAATCTTTTCTCATAGTCTTTCCCATGAAGTCATGGGCCAGACCGAACCCCTCCTACCACAAAGACGTTTCGCCTACCTTTGCGGATATCTTATTGACCGCCAGAAGTATCACAAAGTTGATACCTGAATTAAACAGATTGATTGCAGCGGAAAAGCTGTATCTGGTGTCGATCAGGCCCACCTTGTACACATAAGTGGAAAGAATCTCCGACACGCCGGAATTTCTGTCGTTCTGCATCAGATAAGCCTTGTCGAAGCCTACGCTCATCAGGGAGCCTGCGCTCATAATCAGCATGATGATTACAGTAGGCATAATGCTTGGCAAATCAATGTAGCGAATCTTCTGTAACTTGCTTGCACCGTCCAGCTCCGCCGCCTCATATAAGGTAGGATCGATTCCGGAAAGGGCGGCAAAATAAATAACGGAAGAATATCCGGTCCCCTGCCAGATTCCTGACCAGACGTACATATGCCGGAAACTGGCCTCACTTGACATGAAGCTGTATGGTTCTCTCCCTAAAGCCTTCAACACCTCGTTCACCACACCATAGTTGGTGGAGAAAAAAATATTCATCATTCCCACAAGTACCATCACCGAAATGAAGTAGGGCATATAGGTCACTGTCTGAACCATCTTGCCGAACCGCTTGTTCACACAATAATTAAGCATCAGCGCCAGTATGATTGGAAAGGGAAACGACACAACCAGGGAATATGCCGCAAGCACGACGGTATTGGTAATGATCTGCTTTGCCATATAGGTACTGAAGAACTTCTCAAAATGCTTCAGTCCCACAAAGGCGCTTCCCCAGATTCCCCTGGCCGGGCTGTAATCCTGAAATGCCATGAGTACGCCATACATGGGTATGTAAGCAAATATGGCTGTAAACAAAACCGCTGGAAGCAGGAGCAGATACAAGTCGTAATGTCCCTTCATGTAGGCTTTGAACGATTGTTTTTTTACTTTTACTGGATTGTTTTTCCCTTTTTGTTTTTTCACTTCACCATCCCTTTCCCTGATTTCTGTAAACCATTATGCATAAACGGTAAAATCCCTAATCTGAGGTTTCCCTTCACTTTCTAATATCTCCAGCCTGATTTCGCTGATATGTAAGGGTTCAATAGGAATCAATCTCTTATGCCCGATACAATGGGCAGACAGCAGTTCCCTTTCTCCCTCTATTGTACAGGCCATAATTCTGAATTTTCGGATTCTCTCTCCCTCTGCTATATTTTCCATCACCGACACATGCCTTGGCCTGCTGTCCTCTGGAAGCTTTAAGGAAAAGCGCATCCCCTCACCTTTTGTGCTGGCCAGAGGATTTCTGTAGATTTCATCCACCAGCCTGCCGAAAGCTTCAAACTGCTCCGTATCCATAAATCTGCCGTCATCGGCAATGCACTGTCCTAAAAGCAAATTACTGTTTCTGCCTACAGAAGTATAATACCGTTCTATAAGCTCCTGCGGTTTCCACACAAGATGCTCTTCATCCGATGCCCAACCCCAGCCGCAGCCTGCCGCTTCGGATCTCCGGTTTCCCATATCCGTCTCTGCCGGGAACCAATACTTTCCGTTCGGTACACCGGCACCTATTTCGCTGTCATTTTTGCTTCCATCAAAATGACACACACATTGGTCGGAAGTGGACCAAGTATCTATAGGTGCAATGCCATCCTCATTGCCTATCCAGCGAAGATTCTGGGCGTGCTCTTTTGGCCCCTGGAAGCAGATAGCAGATTTCTGGTATTTCTCAAGCAGTTCCGCGACCTTTGCCCCTCCCTCTTCCTCTGCTGCCACACCGCCGTCAAACCATATCTCAAAGAGAGAACCATATCTGGTCCAAAGCTCTTCTAAGTCTCCCTCTACCACTCTTATATATTCTTCATGCTCTACCGTTCCAATCTGGCAGTATTTTTCTCTCTGATAATAATGTCCATTAAATCCTGTCTGGTAATATAATCCCGGAAGGATATCATATTTCTTGCAGGAGCTTATAAATGATTCCACGCAATCAAATGTACCTCCCTGATAAGGGGACTGTCTCAATGAGTAAGGGTTTGAATCCGACTGCCAGAGGGATATCCCCTGGCAATTTCTCTGATTTGCCACGAAGACCGCATATTTGGCCCCCAGCTTCTTCGCGCTTGAAAGCCACTGATCCGTATCCAGATGTTCCGGCACGAGCCTCCTGGGGTCTGCAGCTTCTTTTGGGTTCTTCCCCTCGAGATTTTTCGTTCCCAGAAGGCCTGCGCCGTAATGAATGATTACACCAATCTCACAATCTGCCCACAATTGCTGTAGCTTTGTAGGTCTGCACAATTCTTTTCCCATTTCTTCCTCACCTTCTTTTCGCATTGCTTGCTAAGAAAGATTATACATGAATTGGGGATTGGGCAATATGTACAATTCATGGTGTTTTTGTATTATCTTTGATTATTTTGCAGTTTTTCCATCAATTGAGTTCCACTTCCAGCACGGTGTCGATCTCATCCGGCAGAATCGGGTTCTGGCCCAAATCGGCAAAGGTGATTTCCGGATAGTTGTTGCTCACCCAGTTATTTGCTATAGGCACCTCCGCTCCGGTAGAAATGAGCCTGATTTTCTTTACCTCCTTCTTTTGAATTCCCATCAGCGGGATAGGCCCGATGGTATTGTCGAATATATGATAATAGAGCTTGTTCCCCTTCTGCGTGATTCTCCCGAAATCAGGGCGTGGCATCCTGGAGGCTCCACAGCCATAAATC
Organism: uncultured Lachnospiraceae bacterium; assembly: GCA_947003375.1. Lineage (GTDB taxonomy): Bacteria > Bacillota > Clostridia > Lachnospirales > Lachnospiraceae > Acetatifactor. The sequence continues at coordinate 1,278 of CAMQOJ010000185.1, read as the reverse complement.
CCCTCCCCGTTCTTGCCCATCCATTTCCCGATTTCCTTCAGAATGCGCACCGACTCCTCGGGGAAATTCCCTCTCGCATCCGGCCCCACATTAAGCAGCATGTTCCCTCCCTTGGAAACACATTCCACAAGCTTCCTGATCAGCATGGGCGCCGGTTTAAAGTATTTGTCCTTGCTGTTATAGCCCCAGCTGTCATTCATGGTAAAACATGCCTCCCAAATGAGAGGCTCTCCATTGACATCACGGATTCCTTCCTGAGGAATGATCTGCTCCGGGCTGACAAAATCCCCATGATAGGGAAGGGGATTGCCGGAGGCTAGGGAGCCGAGCCCTGCGCCGCTTACCTCCAGCCGGTTGTCTATTATCACCCCTGGCTGAAGGCTGCGTACCATATCCACCAGCTTTGTGGCTCCCCACTTTTCGCCGCTGTATTCCCCAAAGGAATAGTCGAACCACAGGATATCGATTTTTCCGTAATGAGTGCACAGCTCCCTTACCTGGTTATGAAGATACTCAATATAGTTGTCCCAGTTACGTCCCTCATCCGGATAGTCCGGGTTCTGATACATGGGGTGGGCTCCGTCGCTGAAGTGCGGGTAATCCTCATGATGCCAGTCCAGAAGGGAATAATAAAGCCCCACCTTCAGTCCCTCCGCGCGCATGGCATCCGTATATTCCCTTACCAGGTCCCTGCCGCATTTTGTATTGGTGGATTTGTAATCCGTGTACTGGCTGTCGAAGAGACAGAAGCCGTCATGGTGCTTGGCTGTGAGCACCGCATACTTCATTCCTGCCTCTTTCGCCATCCTTGCCCAGCTCTTCGGATCGTAGTCCACAGGATTGAACTCATCAAAATACTTTTGATAATCCTCCAGGCTCATCCGCTCGAAGCTGCGCATCCACTCTCCACGAGCCGGAATCGCATACAGCCCCCAATGCAGGAACAGGCCGAATCTGGCTTCCACATACCATTGCATGCGCTTCTGATATTCTTCCCGATTAAATTGATACATAAAAAAGTCCCTCCTTTTCCATACTGGCTTTACTTTAAAGAGGAACTTTCTTTTTATCCATGTACTATTTTTGGTTGTTTGGTAATATCTTATGCATTTCCTGCATTGCTTATACAGAAATCCCGTTTGAGCGTCTCCAGCTCTCTGATTCCGCGTAATTCCAAATCTTCTATGAACACCGCGAAGCCTCTCTCAAAGTTTTCCTGGCTTTCCTCCATGATGAGCGTGTTGATATTATCTGTTATATAACCTGTCTCTTATACAC
>CAMQOJ010000184.1 GCA_947003375.1 uncultured Lachnospiraceae bacterium | reverse complement strand
CGTGGGCTCGGAGATGTGTATAAGAGACAGATCCAGATTCCGGCAAAGCACGCGGAGGCGTAGAGAAGGGGGGCCATATGTTTCAGGTAATGATTGTGGATGACGAGAAAGCGATCAGGGAGAACCTTCCTGCTCTCATAAATTTTGAGGCCCATGGCTTCAGGGTGTGCGGCACGGCAAAAAACGGTCAGGACGCGTTGGAGAAATGGGAGAGCTGCCGTCCGGACGTGATTTTCCTGGACGTCCGCATGCCGGTCATGGACGGTCTGACATTTCTGGGAAAGCTGCAGGAGAGGACGCAGACCCTTCCTGATATCGTCATGCTGTCGGGATACAGTGATTTTGAGTACGCAAGGACGGCAATGCGCTATGGTGTCAGGGCATACCTGACCAAGCCGGTGGACGAGGAAGAGGTGGAGGCCCTGCTGGAGGAGCTGTCCGCCTCTCTGGAGGAAAAAAGGAGGGAATCGAAAAAAGCGGACATCCAGGAGCAGGTGCTGTCGGTGAAGCAGATGTACCACAACGGAGACGGAGACAGGACGCCCCTTCGGGAATACCGTTTGATGCACTGCGTGGTGATGGACGACAGCGCGATTCAGGAGGAGGCCTACCGCATCGTGCGGGAGACCATCGAAGATAGGCTTCCGGGGGGAGCGGGCGCTTTCTGCAGGAACCGGGGCAGCGTCCTGAGCTACCTGATTTCCCCCAGGGCGCTGGAGGAGTATCAGTACAGCACCACCCTCTTCGGCCGCCACCTGCTGTATCAGCTCAAAAAACAGAAGCTGGAATGCGCGCTGCTGTTCGATGGGGCCCTGTTTGGCAGAAGCGAGGGCACCTTCCGCAACGACTACGACCAGCATCTGTACCAGATGATGACGGAGATCTTCTGGGGGGGCAATTTTCTGCAGGACAATTCGGCGCTGCAGACTATTTCGGATCGGAGGCTGGAGGGAGAGGAGGAGTATCTGGAGCAGCTGAAGAAAGCCATGCGCGACCGGGATCATGCCGCTCTGCGGGATGTCTACGACAGGCTGGACAGAGCCGTGTGCGAGAGCAGGCTGAGCCTGGTCTTCCTGCAGGAGGTCAGCTACAGAATCTATTATCTGCTCACCGATATACTTTCTGCGAAAGAGGCTGATACGCTGCGGTTGGAGCCCTTGGACTGGCGGAACGAGGCCTGCTTCCTTCGCTATGAGGAGTGGAGCAGACAGCTGTGGGAGCAGATCGACACCGCTTTTGCCCATATGCAGGGCCAGGAGGACGCGGGGCAGGGCCTGGCCATGAAGGTGGCCGCCCATGCCAGACAGCATTTCAGGGAGCCCATTACCCTGAAGGACACGGCGGAGCGCTTTTTCATGAGCAGCGCGTATCTGGGGCGGATCTTCCAGAAGGCCGTGGGAGTCCCCTTCAAGCAATATGTGAACGATTTAAGGATTGAGGAGGCCAAGCGGCTGCTGCGGCAGACGGACAAACTGATCTACGAAATCGCGGAGGAGACAGGGTTCGCGGAGAGCAAGTACTTTGTGGCCCGCTTCACGGCCGCGGCAGGGGTGTCGCCTATGGAATATCGGAAGGAGGCTGAGGGAGTGTCGAAATAGGCGGACAAGGGGCGGAATAACCAGGGCAATATCTGTCAAAATGACAATATCTGCATATACAGAAGTGCAAAAAGTGGAATTTTTGCAATGGTTTTGGGAATGAAAATATGCCTTCCTTTTTGTATAATAAAAAAATAAATTAAGGGTTGACGGAGCTTCGTCAATCCTGGAGAGGAAGGTACAAGATATGAAAATGAAAAAGTTGTGTGCGATGCTGCTGGCGTCCGCTATGGCGCTGTCGCTTGCGGCATGCGGCTCCGGAGGGGACTCCGGCAAGGAGAGCGCTGAGAAGCAGGAATCTTCCAGCCAGCAGGAGGAAAGCAAAGAGAGCGAAAAAAGCGAAGAGAGCTCCGCAGCCCAGGAGGGAGAGGACGGAGGCCAGGCGGCATCTGGAAATGAGGGCGGACTGGTGCCCATGGAGGATGCGGACGACCCTATCACCTATACATTCTTTGTCCGTGACCCCGGCCAGGCCCCTGCCGATGATAATCCGGTCATTCAGAAGATTACGGAGCTGACCGGCGTCACCCTGAAGTTCGAATATCTGGTGGGCGATTTGGATCAGAAGCTGGGAACCATGATTGCCGGCGGCGACTATCCTGATATAATCTTTGCGGGGGACGCTGCCACCAAGCTGATGGATGCGGGTGCCTTCATCCCCCTGGAGGATGAGATTCCCAAGTATCCCAACCTGAATGCCATGTACGGCGATGTGATGAAATATCTGACCCAGGCGGACGGCCATGTATATAATATGGAAATTTATGGCACCTTCCAGAATGACGTGACCGAGGTGGCGCCGCCCTTCGAGTGCAGCATCGGCTTTTATATCCAGAAGGCTGTGCTGGAGGAGGCCGGGTATCCGGAAGTCCATACTATGGACGAGTACTTCAAACTGATTGAGGACTATATAGCGAAGCATCCCGACATCGATGGCGTGAAGACCAGCGGATTCGAGATTCTGGCGGACGGCTGGCGCAACTGGGCGCTGCTGAATCCCGCCCAGAACCTGCTGGGCGCAGGCAATGAGGGCGCAGTCTTTGTCGACCAGACCAGCTTCGAGACATCCTTCTATCAGGTCAGCGATACCGCCCATGATTTCTACAAAAAGCTCAATGAGGAGTATCTCAAGGGTATCATCGAGGCGGAGACCCTGACTCAGAGCTATGACGACTATATCTCCAAGATTACCACAGGGGCCGTCCTCGGCTTCTATGACCAGAACTGGAACTTCCAGAGCGCCAACGACCTGCTGAAGGCCGATGGCAAATTCGAACGCACCTATGTCTGCCTGCCCATTACCAACCCCGGCGTGAAGGACGGATATCTGGACAAGAGCAACGGCATCCCTACCGCCACCAACGGCGTGGGCATCAGCATCAATTGCGAGAATCCCGAGAGGCTGATGCGCTTCTTCGACTGGCTGTGCCAGAGGGAGGTGCAGGATTATCTCCAGTGGGGCGAGGAAGGTGTTGATTGGAACTACACGGAGGACGGAGGCAAAGCGCTGACGCCCGAGAGGCGCGCCATCAACTACGATACCGCCAGGAAGCGCGATGAGACAGGCCAGCCCGTGTGGAACTACTGCCCGAAGTGGCAGGGCATCTACAAGGCCGACAATATGCCCTGTGGCCCTGGCGAGTCCCCTGACGAGTACCTGGCATCCCAGTCCGATTACGACAGGCAGTTCCTGGAGGGATATGGCATCAAGTATCCGGCGGAGCTGTTCTCGGATCCCATTGTACGGCCTGCCTACTATCCCGTGTGGGCCATGAATCTGGAGGACGGCAGCCCTGCGGCAGTGGCCAGCCAGAAGATTACCGATGTGACCATGAAACTGTATCCCAGACTGATCCTGGCAAAGGATGAGACAGAATACGAATCCATCTGGCAGGATTTCCTGAAAGAGTTCAATGCTATCGATTTGGATTCTTATCAGCAGGAAGTAGACAAGCAGATTGCCGAGAAGATGTCGAAGTGATTTTAACGGCGATGGGAGGAGTCACATCCCCTCATCGCCTGTCTGTATGCGGAAGCTCTCCTCCTAGGAAGGAGAGCTGTCACCGGAAAAGAGAGGATACGGGATGGGCAAATATCAGAAAACATTAAAAAAGATGGCAGGACAGAAGATCCTGTACCTGATGATCGTGCCATGCATGATCTACACATTTATCTTTTCATACTATCCGCTGAGCGGATGGATTATGGCATTTCAGAACTATAAGCCCGCGAAGGGATACGCCGGTTCCACATTCGTGGGATTGGACCAGTTCATGTTCCTGTTCGAGGATATAGAATTCTGGCGGAGCGTGCGCAATACTTTGATGATGTCCGTGATGAACCTGGCCTTCAGCTTTGTCTTTGCCATTGTGTTCGCCCTGCTGCTCAATGAGATCAAGTCGCTGGGGTTAAAGAGGATCACGCAGACCGTGTCCTATCTGCCCCATTTCCTGAGCTGGATCATCGTCTGCTCCCTGGTGTCCAACATACTGTCCACCAATGACGGCATGCTGAACAATATCCTGATGGGGCTGGGTCTGATCGACAAACCCGTCCTGTGGCTGGGAGAGCAGAAATATTTCTGGTGGGTGACCACCTTTTCCAACATCTGGAAGGAGACGGGATGGAATTCCATCATCTACATAGCGGCCATCTCCGGCATCGACCAGTCGCTTTATGAGGCCGCGGAGCTGGACGGCGCCGGCCGTTTCCAGAAGATGTGGCATGTGACCCTGCCGGGAATCAAGTCCACCATCGTGGTGCTGCTGATCATGAACCTGGGCTGGGTGCTGAACGCCAGCTTCGAGGTGCCCTATATCCTGGGCAGCGGTCTGCTTCAGGACGTGTCCCAGACCATAGACATCTTCGTGCTGAAATACGGCATGAGCATCGGCAATTATTCCCTGGCCACGGCAGCGGGCATCTTCAAGTCTGTCATATCCCTGCTGCTGGTGTTCGGAACCAATGCCATAGCCAACAAGCTGGGCGAGAACAGCCTGATGTAAGGAGGGAGAGCAGATGAAGAATTTTTGGAGCATTAGGATCGGAAAACACAGACTGGGTGACCTGACATTCCACCTGGTCAACGGAATCGTCATGCTGTTCGTGGTGGTGGTCATGCTGTATCCCTTCTGGAATACCATAGCGGTGTCCTTCAATGACGCCCAGGATACCCTGCGGGGCGGAATCACCTTCTTCCCCAGAGTCTTCTCCACATACAGCTACAAATCTGTCTTTAAGAACAAGCTCATGGCCACCGCGGCCCTGAACTCGGTGCTGCGCACCCTGCTTTCCACGGTGCTGGGAGTGCTGGTGGGATCGCTGATTGCTTATGTGCTCTCCAGAAGGGAGCTGGTAGGCAGGAAATTCATCACTGTCTATTTCCTGGTGACCATGTACATCTCCGCCGGTCTGATTCCCAATTATTTCCTGATCAAGGATCTGGGGATGCTGAATAAGTTCTCGGTGTATGTGGTGCCGGGACTGGTAAGCGTGTACAATATCGTCGTAATCAAGTCCTTCATACAGTCCCTGCCGGACAGCCTCACGGAGGCGGCCATGGTGGACGGGGCGGGACATTTCCGCTGCTATTGGCAGATTGTGCTGCCCTGCTGTAAATCCGTGCTGGCCACGGTGGCCCTCTGGTGCGCCGTGGGCGCCTGGAACCAGTGGTTCGACACCTTCCTGTATGCGTCCGGCGCCGACCACCTGACCACCCTGCAGTACGAGATGATGAAGCTTCTGTCCTCGGCCATGCAGTCCGGACGCGACCTTTCCAGCATCTATGGCAACGGACAGCAGGTGGCCAATACGGTGACCCCTACCTCTATCCGCGCGGCGGTGACCATCGTGGCCTCGGTACCCATACTGATCGTGTATCCTTTCCTGCAGAAATATTTCGTAAAGGGCGTCACGCTGGGGGCGACAAAGGAATAAGTGTGCAAAGAGCGGGCATCCTTCCGGACTTGCACCGGTTCGTGACGGTCACTGACTGCCGTGGCCATGGAGGCTGCGGTATTCTAAGGGGGAGCAGTTCCTGTATTTCCGGAAGGCTCTGCCGAAGGAGGAGGAGCTGGCGTATCCGCAGGCGGCGGCTATGTCCGACACGGGGACGGAGGTGTCCTTTAAGAGGGACTCTGCCGACTGGATGCGCAGGAAGCTCAGATAATCATAAAAGGTCTGGCCTGTATGCTGCTTGAAGATTCTGGTGAAATAAAACTTTGACAGGTCAGCCTTTTTTGATATCTCTTCCAGGGTAATGTTCTCCGCGTAATGGCGCTGCAGGTATTCCAGAAGCCGGGAGACGGTGTCGGAGGCTGAATTTCCTTTTATGTGGTCCGCGTGCCCTGAAACAGTATGCTGTCTGCCCGTGCAGTAATCTGTGTAGTGGGCATAGAATTTCATCAGGCAAGCGTAGATGAAAAGCAGCTTTGAGGGGCTGTCGCTCCAGTAGTGGCCGGCCGTCTCCATGATCAGGGAGATTTCCGTCGCATAGATTTCCGGACAGGCATCCGCCGTGATGAGCACTGGCTTCGACAGAAGGGCCTGGGTGCGCAGAAAGCTCCCGAACTGACAGAAGAGAGTCAGCTCCAGCAGGAAAATGAACCGGCTCCCGCAGGGAGGGGCTTCGATGGAATGCAGCTCTCCGGGCGGAATCAGCAGGATGTCCCCGGGCTTTAGCCGGAAGGTGACATTCTGTACTGTGGCGGTAAGCTCCTCTTCCAGAGGGATGATGATTTCCTGGGCATCATGCCAGTGGGTGGAGAAGGCGCTGGTCTGGGTATTGTACCAGAAGCGCAGGGTGGTCTGGGCCATGTAGGGGGTGAACTCATATTCTTCCGAGGTGCTGTTCGCAGCAAAGCCCGGGAATTCGTCAGGCTGTATCTGGTAGTCCTGCTTCTGCTTTTCGGTCAGTGCGTATAAGTGCTTTGGGTTCATGGCGCGCTCCCTTCTTGAGGATAAAATATTTCGAGTATACTATTGTACCATGACTTCGTGCGCTTCAGAGCACATGGAATCAAAAGTTGACATGATGCTCTTCCATGTCAACATTGTAACATGACTGCCGAGGCGGCGCAAACCCTGTTTCTCATTTTATGGATTTGGAGGATTTGGCCGAAAGCTTCGGCATAAGGGAAAGGAGAATGGAAATGGGATCCTTTGACACAGGGATATACCGCAATGTCTTTGCGGAGATTGGAAAAAGCCAGGAGGAGATCGACCGGAAGCTCCGGGAAGCGGCGGATACCTTCTTCTATGGAAGCGAGGAGGAACGAATCTACCATCCCGTGGGGGAGGACATGGGATATCTGGAGGACACCGGAAACAATGACGTCCGGACAGAGGGGATGTCCTACGGGATGATGATGTGCGTCCAGCTGGACATGAAAGAAGAATTCGACCGTATCTGGAAATGGTCCAGGACCTATATGTACATGGATCAGGGGGAGAACGAGGGCTACTTCGCCTGGAGCTGCAAGCCAAGCGGGGAGAAGAACGCCTTGGGGCCCGCGCCGGACGGAGAGGAGTATTACGCCATGGCCCTGTTCTTCGCCTCGCACAGATGGGGGGACGGAGAGGGAATCTACGCTTACTCTAAAGAGGCGCGCAAGATCCTTGGGGCCTGCATCCATAAGGGGGAGGACGGCAGACCGGGCGCGCCCATGTGGAACCGGGAGAACAAGCAGATCCTCTTCATACCGGGCAGCCCCTTCACGGATCCGTCCTATCATCTGCCCCATTTTTATGAGCTCTTTGCCCTCTGGGCGGATCAGGAGGACAGGGAATTCTGGAGACAGGCGGCATGTGCCAGCAGGAGGTACCTGGCCAGGGCCTGCCATCCCGTGACGGGAATGAACCCGGAGTATGGGGAGTTCGATGGAACCCCCATGGACAGGAAGATGCCATGGGGCGATACCCACGGTCGATTCTACAGCGATGCCTATAGGACGGCGGCCAACATCGGCCTGGACTGCGCCTGGTTTGACAAAGACGAGGGACATTACGGTGCGCCCCTTAGGCTGATGCGTTTCCTGGGCACGGATCTGGAGGCGGCGAGATGCGTATTCGAGGTGGACGGCACGCCGGTGGACAAGACGGTGCTGCATCCCCTGGGACTGCTGGCCACCACGGCCCAGGGGGCTCTGGCTGTGCCCAGGGAGGACTCGGAGGAGGCCGGGAGCGACTGGAATGTGGCACGCAGATGGGTGGAATGGCTCTGGAACCAGCCGCTGCGGCGGGGCGGCAGACGGTATTACGACAACTGCCTGTACCTGTTCGCGCTGCTGGCCCTGAGCGGGAATTACAGAATCTATTCCGCAGGAGGAAAGAAGGAGATGCGGATATGGTAGCTTATGAGGAAAAAAGTGCAAGGCTTCTGGCCTATACCAGGAGCGCGTCCCCCGGGGATTATCCGGAGGGACTGGCATACAGCGCTCATCTGGCATACACCCCCCCCGCCCCCCCCC
>CAMQOJ010000183.1 GCA_947003375.1 uncultured Lachnospiraceae bacterium | reverse complement strand
ACACGAGTCTCTTCGTCGGCAGCGTCAGATGTGTATAAGAGACAGGGACATATCTTCTGCGCTTTTTCGTGATGCTGTTGTGCCCGGTCATCGGCCCCCTGTTCTTTTTCATCGGTCATGTGTTTTATCTTCTCGTCTTCTGGAAGAACGTTGATCTGGGAGATGTCATATTCAGCAAGGAGCGGGTAAAGGTACGCACAAAGGCGGACGAAGAGCGGGAGCGTGACATCATACCGCTGGAGGAAGCCGTTCTGGTCAATGAGAAAAAGAATCTCAGGCTGGTGATGATGAATGTGCTCAGGGAGGACATCCGAAATTCGCTGGCTTCTATCACGCTGGCGCTGGAGAGCGAGGATTCGGAGGCGTCCCACTATGCGGCGGCGGTTCTGTCCGACGAGCTGAATAAGTTCCGCTTCAATGTACAGAAGCTGTGGAAACAGATCCAGGAGGAGCCGGATCGGACAGAGTATGAGGAGATGCTGCTTGATTATATGGACAATATACTGAGGCAGCATATTTTTTCGTCCTATGAACAGCGCAAGTTCGTGGATGTCATGGAGCAGGCCGCGGAGCTGCTCTACGGAAGGGAGCCGTCCAAGTTTACCATAGATAGATATGAGGAGGTCTGCCTGCGGACTCTGGAAGTAAAGGATTATGAACATTCTGAGAAATGGTGCCTGCGGATGGCGGAACAGTTTCAGGAGGAGCTGCCTTCTTATACCTGCAGGCTGAAGCTCTATTTCGCCAGACAGGACAGAGAGGAGTTTTTCGAGACTTTGGATGCCCTGAAGAAGTCTAATGTGATAATTGACAGCGAAACGCTGGAGCTGATTCGGGTGTTTGGCTGAGGAGGTGTCATTTCGGAATGGATTTGCTTTATTGGGCATGTGAATATGGGAAAGTATTTTTGGCTTATCTGTTTCTTATGTTTATTTGGCCGTCCGTGGTTTTTAGCAAACATTTAGAGGGGAAGGATAAGATATATCGGTTTGGTTTTTGCGTCACAGTGCAGATTGTGATTGTGAATTCAGCTGTATTGATGTTGGGGTTGTTCCATATTCTGAACCGTTGGATTGTGATATTGATGTTCTATGGTACATTTGGGGCAAGCTTATTCAGGAAGATTAAGCCGCAGCAGTGGCGCGATGGGTTTGATGAGCTTTATAGGCTTGTGACAAAAACATATGGGCTGAGGCTGTTTCTATATCGCAAGCTTAAAAAATTCGTCTGCCGGACGGAAGATACCTTTCTCAGATTTAGGGATAGAAACCGGGCCCGTCTTCCGGAATATGCAATGCTTGGCGTGGTTGTCCTATATGGAATGATTTATTTCTCCTATGGAGTATTCCAGGATTTCAATTATGGGTCCGGCGACATGTATGTCCACCATCAGTGGATCGACGGATTGCTGGAAGGAAGAATCTTTAGTGACGGGGTATATCCGGAGGCGATGCATTGCTTTCTATATTGTATCCATGTCCTGTTTGGAATCAGGCTGTACAATTGCATATTGCTTCTGGCAGGAATCCATGTGTTGGTTTTTTTGATTGCCGTATACGCCTTTTTGCGGGAAGTCTTTGCGTGGAAGTATGTGCCGCTTTTTGTCTTAATGCTATTCCTTACATTGGATGTGATGTGCGTCCAGGAAGTGTACGGCATGTCAAGGCTGCAATGGACGATACCGCAGGAATTTGGTATGTATACACAGTTTTTATGTGCGGTATTCCTGATACGTTATCTGAGAAGTGCCCACACGGTCATAGAGAAAGGCAGGCTGGGTAAATTTATTTGGAATGAGAATCTGCTTTTATTTACGCTTTCATTGACAGCCTCCATTTCCATCCACTTTTATATTACGATTATGGCCTTTTTGTTGTGCTTTTCTTTCTCCATATTTTTTATGAGGAAAATATTCGCAAAGCAGCGGTTCTTCCCCTTGGTGACTGCTTGCATCTGTGGTTTTTTGATTTCAGTGATACCGATGGCGGGGGCGCTTGTATCGGGAATCCCCTTTCAGGGCTCCATTCACTGGGCGGTCAACGTCATGGATAACGAGGATTCTGAAAATGAAAACGATGGGGGAGTAATGCGGGAAGCACCGCTGGAGGAAGAGGGACAGGCAGCTCTGAAAGATGGAGATGCTTCTATCCGTGAGAAGCTGGAAGGAGTAGTTTCTGCTTTATATTGGCAAGGATATGTGTATCTATATGGGGAGGAGAGGGCCGACTGGATTGTTGGATTTATCGGGCTTGCCGTTGTTTTGTGGTTTATCTGCAGAGGGATTGGGCTGCTGCGGGGGAAAAAATATTTTGAAACGTATCCCCCCGTCGTCACAGCGTCGGTTTTATTCATGATTGTATATGTTTCTCCTGAACTGGGCGTCCCTCAACTGATAGCTGGTTCGAGGATATGTACTACAGAGCGAATATTATTACTTGCTGTCATGGCAATGCCAGTAGATATGATTTTTACATTGTTGAGGCCGCTGTGCGCAGATTTGGTCCTGCAGATGCTGTCTTTTGGAGTGGGAGCCGGAATATGCCTTTTTACGGTCATAACGGGGAACTATCATGGGTACTTGTATTGTGAGCTGTCACGGTATAATGCGGCAGTGAAGGTCACAGATTCCATTATCAATCGTTTCCCTCAGGACAGCTATACGATTGTTTCAAGCACGGATGAATTATATCAGGTGAACCGGCATGGGTACCATGAAGAATTATTGACATTTCTGCAGGAGATAGAGGAAGGAGAGTATAAGCTGCCTACAGAGTATGTTTTTATCTATGTCGAGAAGAAGCCGCTTCAATATGGACAGAGTCATTTTTTCAACGGGCCGGCATGGCTGGGGGATGAGAAATATGTAGCTCTGTATAGAGGGAATGCGCACAGTCAGTGCCCTGAAGTAAGCGCTTCATATATATCGGCGGAGGATGCGCGGAGAGAGATACAGTTTTATGAACGGCCTTCTTTGTCCTATGGGAATTTGGAGAGCCGCACTATTCTGGAATCCAAGGCGTACCTCTGGTGCCAGAATTTTAAGAATTTGTTTCCTTTGGAAATGTGTACCTATTACGAGGATGAAGATTTCGTCTGTTACTATTTCAAACAGAACCCATATGCATCGTACGATCTGGCGATAGATGGCTGGAATCGGACGGAGGGAGTGGAATGGCCAAGAATCCCGTGAGGGACAGACAGCAAGCAGGGGCTGCCAGCCAAGGAGGATGACATGATATCACGCCGGAATTTTTTCTCTATTGTCACTTTGATGCTCGTTCTATTGTTTTTGGTCATGGCTACCAATGATCTAAAGGACAGGTGGAATGACTATGCTGTAAATACTTATACAGAGACAGCGGAGAAATATCCTTCTAAAGTCCATTTCCCATGGAGCTCCGGAACGGAAAGAGCAGAGGAAGATGCTGTGGCGGAGGAAGGAAATAGTTCCTTGTCACGCGGCACTGTAGTCCTGATTGGGGACAGCGAGAGTATTTACGGAAAAACAGTGGGAGAGTGGGCCGCCTATTCCAGACGTAAAATGGTGGAGCATCCTTCTCTGAAGTCTTATGAGGAAGCTGAGGATCCGGAAGGCGGGCCTGGGATGCTGGTGATCGACTCTGGCTGTATAGACTGGAATCGGGAAGAGGAGGTTCAGTTCCTGAGGCAGTGCGTGGAGCAGGGAACCAATCTGGTCTTTTGTACGCTTCCCGATGTGTCTGTCATAAAGGACAGCCGACAGGTGAGGGATTTGCTGGGGATTCGGGAGGTGCGCCAGGAGGAGGCGGCTGCCGCAGGCCTCCATCTCTACAGCGGGTTCCTGCTGGGAGGGGAAAGGGTCTATCTGCCGGAGGAGAGGACAGCGGAAGGAGAGGAAGAAGAGGCTGTCTTCCCGGGAGAAGTCAATGGGGCGGGGAAACCGGTTTTTCCCTGGTATCTCCTCACCTCAGGAACAAAGGTATACATGAAGGGCATACCGGAGGAGGAATCCGTGGACACGGAGGAGTATCCTGTCCTGATCTGGAGGAAGAGCTTCGGCACGGCATATGTGTTCGCGGTGAACGGGGGTTATATGAAGGGGGTTGAAGGAATAGGCATTTTGTCCGCAATGTCGGCGGAGATGCATCCCTATGAGATATATCCGGTGATAAATGCGCAGAACATGATCCTTGTGGGGTATCCCAGCCTGGCCGACGAGAACAGGGCGGAGATGGACCGCTTATACGGCAAGTCCTTAAAGGACCTATATCAGGAGAGCATATGGACGAATGTAAGGATGGTTATGGATCGATACCAGTACAAGGCTACCTGCATGGTGACGCCCCAGTATGATTATTCAGACCAGGCGTTGCCGGAGGGAGAACAGATTGAATATTATCTGAAAATATTCAATGAAGCCTCAGCGGAGGTGGGGCTGTCCGGGAGGAGCGTGTCTGACACGCCCATTGAGAGGAAGCTGGAGGAGGACGGGGAATTTATCAGAGAGGCAGTGGACACCTATCAGTTTTCTTCCTTTTATGCGGGTAAGCTGTCGGAAGACGAGATAGAGAAAGCGCTGAAGACGGATCTGCTGTCTTCTGTCATGACGGTGGTCAAAGAATATGAGGATGGAGACAGCGGAATAGTTGAGGCTCTGTCAGAATCCGTCATCGCACAGACCGCCTTTGACATCGGCTTTGACTATACTTACAGGGGGGACTTCCTGGCAAGGTGTCTGGAGACGGCGCTGGGCTACCTGAGCATTTCCTACGATATGGAACGGGTGGCATATCCGAAGGGCGAGGAAGACACATGGGAGAAGCTTTCTACGGATTTCGGGACCACGGTTGATACCTTCGGACGTCTATTCCAGGAGTTCGACAGGACCACGGTGTCGGAAAGTGATTTCCGTATCTGGAGATTCCTTACGCTGCGCTATCGTGACAGCCGGAAAGGGGATACCATTGAGGTACAGGTGACAGGGGAGGAGGCAGAGAAATATTTTATCCTGCGGACCCACAATGAGACGGTCAGCCAGATGGAGGGCGGCAGCTGGAAGCGGCTGGAAGAGGGCGCATATCTGATCAGGGCAGACGAGGAGGAAATCCTGATAACGCTGGAACCGGCTGGCGGACTGTATCTGCAGTAAATTGTGAAAGGGTACATAGATGAAGATTTGTATGATTGTGGAGGGGTGCTACCCATATGTGGTAGGCGGCGTATCCTCGTGGGTGCACAAATTTATCCAGTCCTTCCCGAAGTCGGAGTTTGTCCTCCTGACCATCGTAAGCGACCGTTCCATAAGCGGAAAATTCTTGTATCAGCTGCCGGAGAACGTGACGGAGGTCCATGAGCTGTATCTGCAGGACGTGGACTGGAACCGGAAGGGATGGCACAGGGCCAGACTGGGCCGGGAGGAGTATAGGGCGCTGAGAAGTCTGGTGATGAATCAGAAGGTGAAATGGGAGGTGCTGTTCAATCTGTTCCAGAACAGCGGGATTTCGCTGGATTGGCTGCTGATGGGGCAGGATTTTATGAATATCGTGAGGGAATATTACGATTTACTGTATAGCCAGCAGGTCTTTTCCGACTTTCTGTGGACCATGCGGTCCCTGTATCTGCCCTTGCTGTTCACATTGAAGATGAAGATTCCAAAGGCAGACCTGTATCACTGCGTGGCCACCGGCTACGCAGGAGTGCTTGGAAGCATGGGAAAGACCCTCTATGGCGGCCGGCTGCTGATCTCGGAGCATGGCATCTATACCAGAGAGAGGGAGGAAGAGCTGCTTCGGGCCGACTGGGTGAGAGGAAGCTTTAAAAGTATATGGATCGAGCAGTTCCGGAAGATGTCGAACCTTGCATATGAGAAGGCGGATCTGGTCACCAGCCTTTATGGGCATGCCAGAGAGCTGCAGGTGGAACTGGGATGCCCCATGGAAAAGACCATAGTGACACCCAATGGGATCGACGTGGATTCTCTGGGGGATCTTCCGGATAGGACTGAAGAGGACGAGGGGAGGATCAATATCGGTGCTATCCTGCGGGTGACCCCTATCAAGGATATCAAGACCATGATTCAGGCTTTCAGCTTCGCAAGGGAGAGGGATTCCCGGCTGAGGCTGTGGATCATGGGCTCGTGGGAGGAGGACGAGGCGTATGCGGAGGAATGCCTCGAACAGACACAGGCGCTGGGGCTTGCCGAAGATGTGGTCTTTACCGGCAGGATCAATGTGCGGGATTATCTGGGGAGGATGGACATGACCATTCTGACCAGCATCAGCGAGGGCCAGCCACTGACGATTCTTGAGAGCTTTGCGGCCCGTAAGCCGGTAATCGCCACGGATGTGGGGAATTGTCATGGCCTGATCTGCGGGGAGAAGGATGATTTTGGAGCGGCTGGCATCGTCACCCACATCATGAACGTGGACGAGATAGCACAGGCTATGGTGGACATGGCCCGCGACAGCGAAATGCGCCGGCGGATGGGAGAGAACGGTTATCGGAGAGTGGCCTCCGGCTATCGGATAGACCAGATGCGGAAAGCTTACTGGGAGATTTATAAGGATTTTGCGGAAAGCATGCGCGTTGCATGGGAGGAAGAGCCGTCCGTAAAAAAGAATGCTGAGAAAGGATAAGTCAGATGGCAGGAATAGGCATCAAGCTCAATAAGATATTTGAAAGAAATACCATCGCATCGAATCTGGCCGGATTTGCCTATAGTACCATGTCCACGGTGACTCCTATGTTTGTGGTCATATTGAACGTGGTGCTGATGGAGTATTTTCTGGATTTCGGCTCACTGGGCCTTGTGGAGAGGGAGCTTTTCTCCTGCACGGTGTTATATACTTTTATATTCGCGCTGTTGACGGCATCCCCCTTCAACTCTGTGCTGTCAAAGTATATGTCTGATGTCATCTATGAGGAGCGGTATGAGGATATCCGCCCCTGCTATTACATGGGGCTGTTCATGAATGTGGCATTGAGCAGCCTGATCGGGATACCCTTCTGCCTATGGGAGCATTTTGTGGGTAAGGTGGATGTCTTCTATACCTTTACGGGATACTGCTGTTACATATCTCTGGTGCTGGTGTTTTATTCCATGATTTATCTCTCCATTGCGAAGAAGTACCAGAAGCTGTCGTTTTTTTTCACCATCGGTATGGTGTGGTCCTTCGTGTTCGCGCTGTTTTTAAGGCATATCATGCTGTGGGGAATCAGGGAAAGCATGCTGTTTTCCCTGATGACAGGTTTTTTCCTCATAGCCTTTTTGGAGATGGCGGTGATCAAGAGGTATTTTATGAAGAACAGCAACCGCTATAAGTCCGTGCTCCGGTATTTTGGAAGGTACTGGCAGCTGATCATTGCGAATTTCCTATACATTCTGGGGCTGTATGTCCATAATTTCGTGTTCTGGAACACGGACATGAAGCTTGTAGTGGCTAAGACCTTCGTCTGCAACCAGCCCTATGACATGGCTACCTGCCTCGCTATGTTCACGAATATATCCGCTACGGTCATTTTCATTACCAGAGTGGAGATGCATTTCCATGACAAGTATAAAAAATATTCGGAGGCTGTCATCGGCGGAAGGGGAGCCGACATCGACAGCGCCAAGAAGGAAATGTTCCGCCAGCTGGCCAATGAGCTGATGAATCTGGCGAGGATTCAGTTTATCATAACGGTGGTGGTGTATCTGATCGCGGTGGTGCTTCTTCCGTCCTTTGGAATATCAAACCTGACTATGAGGATTTATCCTTGTCTGACGGTGGGGTACTTTATCGTGTTCATCATGTATGCGGAAATCATTTTTTTGTACTATTTCAACGATCTGGGAGGCGTCCTTCTGACATCGCTGGTATTCTGCCTCGTAACGTTTCTGGGCAGCATTTTTGCAACAGATCTGTCGGAGCTATGGTACGGCGCGGGTCTAGTCATGGGAGCCTTCGCAGGGTGGACCGTCGCGTATTTCAGGCTGCGCCGTATGGAGAGGCAGCTGGATGTGCATATATTCTGCAAAGGCTCGCTGCTGAAGCCGGGAATGGGGACAAAGCCGCCTGCGAAGGTGTATGACCTGTCTCTTATACACATCTGACGCTGCCGACGAAGAGACTCGTGT
>CAMQOJ010000182.1 GCA_947003375.1 uncultured Lachnospiraceae bacterium | reverse complement strand
TCTCTGACATCCTGGCGCAACAAACGGAATGCATATTACACTCCTGTCGTCCGAAAAGTACTCTCTCCGTTCCC
Organism: uncultured Lachnospiraceae bacterium; assembly: GCA_947003375.1. Classification (GTDB taxonomy): domain Bacteria; phylum Bacillota; class Clostridia; order Lachnospirales; family Lachnospiraceae; genus Acetatifactor. The sequence continues at coordinate 8,037 of CAMQOJ010000182.1, read as the reverse complement.
AGCATTTCCATTCTATATTTCCTACTTAAACAGAATATGCAAAAAAACCGGTTCTGTCAATGCTTTTGTGAAAAAGAACCAAAAAAGAGCCCGAAAATCCCAGCCTATGCCTTCCGGCAGCCACTGCAGCCCTCACAGCCTCCTGCAATCTGCTGGGCCGTCAGGTCGAAGGGGCTGGTCAGCAGGCACATGGCCTGGGCCGAAATCCCCTCGCCCGCTCCCGTGAAGCCCATCCCTTCCTCCGTGGTGGCCTTCACGCTGACGAAATCGATCTCCAACCCCAGGGCCCCGGCGATGTTCTCCCGCATGGTATCGATATAGGGCCGCATCTTGGGAGCCTGGGCGATGATGGTGGAGTCGATGTTCTCCACCACAAAGCCCTTCTCCCCAAGCAGATCCCCCACCTTCTCCAGAAGCGTCAGGGAGGAAATCCCCTTGTACGCCGGGTCGCTGTCCGGAAAATGCTTTCCGATGTCCCCCAGCGCCGCCGCCCCCAGCAGGGCGTCCATGACGGCGTGGAGCAGCACATCCGCATCGGAGTGGCCTAACAGCCCCTTCTCATAGGGTATCCTCACGCCGCCGATTATCAAATCCCTGTCCCGGACAAGCCTGTGGACGTCATATCCTGTTCCTATTCTCATTCTGTCTTATTTCCTCTTCTTTTTGGGAAAGGAGAACGCAAGTCCCCTGTCGCTGCCGTCCATCCTGACATCACGCAGCCTAGAAGGGCGGCTCTCCTCACGATCCCGCTTCCTACGGCTGTCACGCTCCTCGTCTCTCCCTCGACGGCGGCTGTCACGGCTGCTCTCCCGCTCGAACTTCCCGTGGATCCGCTCTTCATTACGCTCGCGGCCACGGCGGGCATCACGGTCATTGTCACGGCCGCGTCTTCCGCGGTCGTCACGGCTCTCCTCACGGCCGCGTCTGCTGCGGCTGTCACGGTCGTCCTCACGGTCGCGCTTTCTGCGGCTGTCACGGTCCTCGTCCCGGCCACGGCGACGGCTGTCGCGCTCCTCCGGCCAGCTAAACCGCCCGCGGTTCTCACGGTCTCCCCGCTCCTCGCCACGGCTTCGACGGCTATCGCGGTCTTCGCCACGGTCGCGCCTACGGCGGCTGTCGCGGTCTTCGCCCCACTCAAAGCTTCTGCCGTCTTCCCGTTCCTGAGCTCCCTGGAAGCCCTTCTGGCTGTCGCGCTCCCCATCATGGACGAAGCCCTGATAATTATCGCGTTCCTCGCCATGGTCGAAGCTCCTGCGGCTGTCGCGCTCCTCACGATTTTCGTCCCGGTCGCGTCTGCGGCGGCTCTCACGCTCCTCATCGCGCTCACGGCTCCTGCGCTCCTCGCCTTCCTCGTCACGCCCGCGCCTTCTGCGATTCTCTCTCTCCTCGTCCCGGTCGCGGCCACGGCGTTCCCCGCGCTCTTCGTCCCGGTCGCGTCTCCTGCGGCCCTCGCGGCCTTCCTCCCGGCCACGACGCTCCTCGCCACGTCCGCCTCTCCTGCGGCCCCTGCCTCTTCCGCGGTCTCCCCGACCGCCCCGGGCCTCGTAATCATCCACTTCTATCTCCGGCCCCAGGTCCCCGATATGATATTTCAGCATGGCGGCAGCCAGGTCCAGGGCATCGCACCCCTCTTCCTCCATCTTCCGCTCCACATAGCTCTTCATCAAGTCGATATCGTCCCGGCCGTGCAGCTCCCAGGAACGGTTCAGGTATTTCTCCGCCTTGGCCTTCATCACTTTGGAGGCATTGGGAAGCTCCCTCTCCTCGATAGTGGTATGGCAGAACCGCTCTATCTGGCGGAGACGGAAAAGCTCCCTGCCGCTGACAAAGGTGAAAGACCGTCCCGTCTTCCCCGCCCGGCCCGTCCGGCCGATGCGGTGCACATAATATTCATTGTCCTGAGGCAGGTCATAATTGATGACCACCTCCACATTGTCCACATCGATGCCCCTGGCCGCCACGTCCGTGGCAATCAGGATATTGGTGCTGCCGTTCCGGAAATGGTTCATGGCCACGTCCCTCTGGTGCTGGGACATGTCCCCATGAAGCCCCTCGGCCCGGAACTCCGCCTTCTTCAGCAGCTCGGACACCTCGTCCACCTTAATCTTCGTATTACAGAAAATCAGACACAGCTTGGGCTGATAATACTCCAGCAGACGGATACATGCCGCATCCTTGTCATGGCTCTTTACTCTATAGTATCTCTGGGACACCAAAGGAATCGTCAGCTCCTTTGCCGCCACCCGCACCAGCCTGGCGTCCTTCTGGAACCGGTTGGCAATCTCCAGGATGGGCTGGGGCATGGTAGCGGAGAACAGGGCGGTCTGATGGGCATTGGGAATCTCGCCCAGTATCAGCTCCATGTCCTCCCGGAAGCCCATGTCCAGCATCTCGTCCGCCTCGTCCAGCACCACCATGTTCACGTAGTCAAGCTTGATGGTACGGCGGCGCATATGATCCATCACGCGGCCCGGAGTGCCCACCACAATCTGCACGTCCTTCAGCCCCCTGATCTGCTTGCTGATGTCCTGTCCGCCGTAGACGGGCAGTACCTTGATGCCGTGCATGAACTTGGCGATGTTGCGAATCTCCTCCGCGGCCTGCATGGCAAGTTCCCTGGTGGGGCAGAGGATGATGGTCTGGAGCTTGCGCAGGTCAGGATCAATCTTCTGAAGGGCGGGGATGGCGAAAGCCGCCGTCTTGCCCGTGCCTGTCTGGGCCTGTCCAATGATGTCCTCGCCGTCCAGCAGATAGGGGATGGCCTGCACCTGGATGGGTGTCAGCTTCTCGAAGCCCATCTCCCGCACGGCCCGCACGATGCGCTCGTCCAAAAGGGGCTCGATGGAGGCCAGGCTGGCGGAATCCGCGGCCTCTCCCTCGTTGCCGTCTGTCCGTGTCTGCGGCTTCACGCCCTCTGCGCCCTCTTCCGGCGCAGCCGCTATTGTCTTCATTGTCTCTTCTGTCTCCTCGACCTTTGCAGAGCGCTCTTCCGCCTCCCACTCGTCGGTCTCTTCCGTTTCCTCAGATTCGTCCGTCTTATCCCCCTGGGACACCTCCGGCTCCTCCGCTTCCCGGGGTTCATCGTCCCCCTCCGTCACTTCTTCCGGCTCCGGGATCTCATCGTTCCCGTCAGCCGCTTCTGCCGTCTCTGACGCCGCGGCCGTCCCCGGCTCTTCTTCCATGTCTTCCTGCCCGACAGCTTCCTCCTGTCCGGCCATGGAGCTTTCCCTGCTCTCCGACAGCTCCTCTGCCGCATTCCAATCGGTCTCTCCGGCCGCCTGCGCTGCCTCTGTCCGCTCTTCTGCCTTTGCAGCCTCCTGTGTCCCTGCCGCCTCATCCTGACGCTCCGTCAGCTCCTGCTCCGCCGACAGTCCCTCCGTCGGCGCATTGTTCCATTCGTTCATTCTGAACCTACCTGACTTTCCTTTCCTCAAATCTACGCTGAAAATTTGCGCTGCCTACAGTATCTTCTCCATTCCGGTCTTCTGGGGCACCAGCCCGCAGCCTTCATAGAATCTCTTCGCACCCTGATTGCACTCCCATACATTCAATGTCAGGTTATAGCAGCCCTCTCTTCTGGCAAACTCCAGCACATGCTCATACAGGCTCCTGCCTATATGCTTCCCTCTTAAGCCCTCGTCCACACATAGATCATCGATATACAATGTCCTGATATCCGTCAATATGTTGTCGTTAAAATGCTGTTGAAATACGCAGAACGCATAGCCCATTACATATTCGTCCTCATCTACCGCAACGAATACGGGCCTTGCGTCATCGCATAAAATAGCCAGAAGCTCCTCGTCCGTATACTTTTTCGTGTCGCCCTTGAACAAATCCGGCCTTCCGTTGTGGTGTACCGCCAGAACCTGTCCCAGCAGCCTGCCTATTCCTATCAGATCCCTTTCTTCCCCACGTCTGATAACCATATTTTTCTCCTCCGGAAAGCCTTCCATTCCATATAGTACATTACGGGCCACATGCGGCCCTGCGTGCAACATGATGCGCATTTAAAAAGAATGCCGAAAATTTTCATTTCCGAGCATTCTTTCTAGTAGCGAGAGGGGGATTTGAACCCTCGACACTGCGGGTATGAACCGCATGCTCTAGCCAACTGAGCTATCTCGCCATATTTATAACTCCCGTACAGCCTGTCTGCGCTGCCGACTTTGTTAGTATACAATGAGAAACAAGTTTTGTCAACAAATTTTTTTCATTATTTTTCTGTTTCTCTGTTTTTATATCTATACCGGAGCCGAAGCCCCGGTACAAGTTTCCCTGACATATTCAACCCATTCGTCTGTCCTTGGCTATCCCTTCACGGATCCTACCAACACGCCTTTCACGAAATATTTCTGGAGGAAAGGGTATACCACCAGAATGGGCACTGTGGTCACGATGATTGTGGCGTATTTGATGATTTCCTTCAACAGATAGGCCTCGGCGTCCTGCCCTACATTGTTGGCAAGCAAGGTCTCCATGTCCTCCTGCTTCACCAGGAGCTCCCGCAGGAACATCTGCAGGGGATAGAGGTCCCTGCGCTTCTGCAGGTACACCAGCGCCGGATACCACTCGCCCCATTTCCCCACTGCGTAGAACAGGGTGATGGTGGCCAGGGCCGCCTTGGACAAGGGCAGCGTAATCTTCGTCAGCATGGTGAAGTCGTTGGCCCCGTCCAACGCCGCCGACTCGTACAGACTCTCCGGCACCGACTGGAAGGAGGTCCGCAGCACAATCATATTGTAGACACTCAACATCCCGGGCACAATCATGGCCCAGACCGTATTGGTCAGATGCAGGCCCTGCACCACCAGGAAGGTAGGAATCATGCCGCCGCCGAAATACATGGTGAAGATGATGAACAGCATCACAGGTTTCTTCAGCATGAAGTTCTTCTTCGCGATTGCATAGGCTCCTACGATGGTGATTGCCATGCTGCAGGATGTCCCCACAATCACATAAAATATAGTATTTCGAAATCCCGTCCATATATTATCAGAATCAAGAACCGCCTTGTAGCCCCGCAGACTGAAGCCCGCAGGCCTGATCATGAGTCCTGACACCTTCCCCAGCTCTACGGGATCGCTCAGGGAACAGAACAGCACGTAGAGCAGCGGGTAGAGCGTAATCACCATCAGGAACACCATGATGAGATTATTGACCACCAGGAAAATCTTCTCCCCGGTGCCGATTATCATCCTCTTGTCATTTTCTTCCTTCATCATTCACCCTCCTAATTTAAATCGCTGCGCGATGGCACTAAAGGGGAAAGCCTCTTCGGCCCACACCTCATGAAAGTTCCTCTCGTGCGCCTTCGTGCCTCTCCGTCACCACAGACTCGTCTCGTTGAACTTCCGGCTCAACCTGTTGGCCGTCGTCACCAGAATCAGGTTGATGACGGAATTGAACAGGCCCACCGCGGTGGAGTAGCTGTAGTTGGCATCCTCGAAACCTTTCCGATATACAAAGGTAGAGATGATGTCCGAAGTCTCATAGGTCAGCGGCGTCTGCAGCAGGAAAGCCTTTTCCCAGCCAATGCTCATCAGGCCGCCCATTGCCAGGATGAACATGGTGACAATCGTAGGCCGCATGCCGGGCAGCGTCACGTGCCAGATCTGCCGGAACTTGTTGGCCCCGTCGATCCTGGCGGCCTCATACAGTTCCGGGCTGATTCCGGCGATGGTGGCCAGGTAGACGATGGAACCCCATCCAAAGCCCTGCCAGATATCGGATATCACGTAAATCGCCCTGAAGCAGTTCTTGTCCCCAATCAGGCTCCCGGTATGCCCGGTGATGCCGTTCACAATCTGTGTGATGAAGCCGTCGCTGTTGGTGAATACCAGAATCAGGCTGGCGATGATGACCGTGGTGATGAAGTGGGGCAGATAGGTGATGGTCTGCACCAGCTTCTTAAACCTCATATTGCGTATCTCGTTCAGCAGCACCGCGAAGATGATGGGCGCCATGAACCCGAACAGCAGGTTCAGTCCGCTGAGGGCCAGCGTATTCTTCAGAGTCCTGCCGAAGTACATGGAGGACGTGAATTCCTTGAAATATTTCATCCCCACCCAGGGGCTCTCCAGAATTCCCAGCCTGGGCTTATAGTTCTTGAACGCTATGACAATGCCGTACATGGGAGCATAGCTGAAAATGAGCAGATACACCACCACCGGCAGGAGCATGATATAGATATATTTGTTGGATCTGAAATCCCTTTTCAGCCTGACCGAGAATTTCTCTCTTTCCAACCTTCCGTTATTGACCTTCGCAGCTTTCATACACCCCTCCTGTCCTTCAGAAACGGAAAAGGGCACCTTCAGGTGCCCTGCACCCGCAGATGCCCTTTTCGTCCTGCTACCTTGCGCCGTAACGATCCATAGCGCTCTGCTGGATTGCTATCAGTTCTTCAATATGTCCCTCGTTCTTCAGGATCTCCCGGAATTCATCGAACTTGTCGATGGGCTCCTGGCCTGTGATGAACTTCATGACCCACTCCTCTACGGCAGTAGCCACGTCACTGTTGTAGGTGCTCCTGGTCTCGGACTCCTCGGTGTTGTACATGATGAAGTTGGAGATGGATCCGGAGGTACCCTCGGTCTTCCACAGCTCCAGAGCCTCGTCCTGGCAGCCCTTGTTGTACTTCTTGGTAAGAATGTAGTTCAGGTCCGTATCCTCATAAGCATGCCACTGCTGAGGGCAGCTTCCCAGACGAACTTCCTTGCTGGCATCAGCGCTCAAAGGCACCTGTACCGGCGCGCCGTCTTCCATGTTGTAGCCAACGCCCTCGATGCCGTTGGCCATCATCAGGTCGATGTCCTCCAGGTACAGGGCATCCAGCAGGGCGATGCAGGCATCCTTGTTCTCGGCATCGGCGGTAATGTACTTATAATCGCCAAGGGATCTGCTGCTGCTCCTCAGGTTCCTGGCATCGCCCGCGTTCAGCACAGGCATGGGAGCCGCCACCATCACCTTATCCGGATTCTCTCCCTCGGTGGTCACAAAGTAGGTCACGCCGTATGTATACAGATGGATCAGCGTAGATCCGATCCTGTCTCCGGCTGCCATGGACATGATGGAATCCGTATCCTGGCTGGCGAAGTCGGGATTGATGAAGCCCGCCTCATACCACTCGTGCATCTGGGTGAGGAAATCCTTGTAGGCATCCTCGTAAGGGCCGAATCCCACGGTGCCGTCCTCCTTGACGAAATAGCTGTTGCCGGAGACGCCGTATGCGCCCGCAAAGATATTGGACGTGTAGATCAGCTGGTCCTTGTCGAGGGCAAGGGGATACTCTACCCCATTGTCCTTCATGGCCTGCAGCATGGCGGTCCAGTCATCGATGGTCTGGGGAACCTCCATATTGGCGGCCGCCAGGTAATCGCTTCTGATGATGGGCCCGATGAAGTTCAGGTCAGCTTCCTCGCTGCCGCAGATTTTGGCGCCCAGGCGGATAATCCTGCCCTCGTCGTCGGTCACTGCCTTCATCAGGAAGGGATCGCTGCTGATCATATTATAGAAGTTCGGCGTGTCCACCGCGTTGATGTCGTCCGTGTAGTCGTACAGGACACCGTCCGCATAAGCCATCTCCACGCCGCCAGGATAGAACCTGTCGATGCCGCGGCAGAAAATCATATCCGGCAGCTTCTCGTCAGACATCATGATATTGAAGTTCTCGCTCTCCTGCCCCACAGGCGGGTGGATGAACTCGAAATTCACATTGAATTTCTCTTCCAGGGCCTTGATTGCCTCGTAGTCGCCCATGTCGGTAGATACTGCACCCGAGTTCTCGGTGGTCATGGCGAACCAGATGCTGATGGTCTCGCCGCCCAGGTCTGGATAGCCGTTCTCGTCTCTGGGATACTTGGCCTCTCCCTCGGCGCTGCCGCCTTCATCGCCGCCGCTCTCCACTTCCTCAGAAGACCCCTCCGGCGCTTCCCCGGAAGCTTCTTCCGCGCTGGACTCTTCCGCAGACTTTGAATCCGCACCGGAGCTTCCGCTTCCGGAATCGCCCGAGCCGCCACAGCCCGCCAGGAGACC
>CAMQOJ010000181.1 GCA_947003375.1 uncultured Lachnospiraceae bacterium | reverse complement strand
CGTCGGCAGCGTCAGATGTGTATAAGAGACAGGTATTCCCTCTCGGACAATCCGAAGCGCCTGGGGCGTCCCAGGGATTTCGAGATGACGGTCAGGGAAGTGTATGTGTCCGCCGGAGCAGGGTTCGTGGTGGCGCTGACTGGGGATGTGATGACCATGCCCGGATTGTCGAAAAAGCCTTCCGCCTTTGGGATTGATGTCAATGATGACGGCGTGATTACCGGTCTGTTCTGAATCGAGGTAAGAAAGATATGAAATGTCCCAATTGTGGAGAGGAAATGGCCGAGGGGAAGCTGTACTGCGAGCATTGTGGCGAGGACATCCACATCGTGCCCGATTTTGAACCTGAGCTGGAGCAGACCATCCAGGACATCCTCGAAGAGCTTCACGGGGACATGGAGGATGAGGCAGAGGAAGAGCCGAACGGGTTTGAGGATTTTGAAGACTTTGAGGAGCCGGAGGATGAGAAGGACTGGCAGGAGGAGCCTGTGCGGAGGAAGAAAATCTGGCCCAAGGTGCTGCTGGCGCTGGTGTTCCTCCTCTTCCTGGCCGCAGGAGGCGCCGCATGGCATACCTACAGCTCCTATTCCGAGGAGTATCAACTGAACAGGGCGAAGCAGTATCTGGAGCTGGGGAAGTACGATGAGGCCATCACCTGCTATAGCCGGGCCGTGGAGCTGGACAGCGCCAATGTGGAGCTGCTGTTCGAGCTGGCGGATATCTATCTGCTGAAAAACAACAAGGTGGAGTACGAGTACCTCCTCCGGGAGATCATCAACAATAAGAATGCCACGGCGGAGCAGTTGGAGGGGGCATACGGGAAACTGATATCTATTTATCGGGAGAGAGAAGATTATCAGACCATCAACGCGCTGCTGCTGGCAAGCGGCAATGAGAATCTGATTGCCGCCTATCCCAATTATGTGGCGGATATACCGGAATTCAGCGTAAATGAGGGATACTATACCAGCATCCAGCCGCTGAAGCTGACGGCTTCCGGCTCCGGCAGGATTTACTACACCATCGATGGCAGCGAGCCTACGGAGGAGAGCACGGAGTATACCGCGCCGATTATACTGGAGAATGGCACTCATATAATCAAGGCGTGCTTTGTGAATGACAATGGAATCGTCAGCGATGTGGTCTCAAAGGAATACCATATCGAGTACAACGAGATTTTTGCGCCGGAAATCAGCGCCCTCAGCGGAGAGTATTCGGCGCCCATGATGATAGAGGTCCTGGACGGGGACGAGGATGTATATTATACCATGGACGGCACTGACCCCACGTACACCTCCGCGGTCTATACGGGACCGATTCCCATGCCTCTGGGCAAATCCACCTTTAAGTTCGTGCGAATCGTGGATGGGGTGACAGGCTCGGTTGCGCAGAGAGACTATAATCTCGTCCTGAATACTACGTTCACTCCCGCGCAGGCGGTGGCTTCAGTGGTGGAGTATTGTTTCATGATTGAGAAAATATTTGATTATGACGGCCATTTTGACGAAAGCGGGGATTCCTACCAATACATATATCTGTATGTGGCGAACATCAACAAGGCCGGCGATTTCTATGTGATAGCCGAGTATTATCGTACGGCTGACGGCAATGCCACCAGGACAGGCAACGATTTCGCCGTAAATATCTACTCGGGAGAACGTTTTAAGCTCCAGAGGGACGACAGAGGGCGGCAGAATCTGATTGGGCTGGAGATAAGCGAATAAAAGAAAGGTTCCTAAAGTGAGGGACAGAGAGGTGGATTATGTACAGGATTGTAAAGAAACAGGAGCTTACCACGAACATTTATCTCATGGATGTGGAGGCGAGGAGGGTGGCCAAGTCATGCCAGCCCGGACAGTTCGTCATCGTGCGTATGGACGCGGAGGGAGAGAGGATTCCGCTGACCATCTGCGATTATGACAGGGAGAAGGGGACCGTCACCATCGTGTTCCAGAGCGTAGGCGCTGAGACCCATCGGATGGTCAGCCTGGAGGAAGGCGACTCCTTCCATGATTTTGTGGGCCCGCTGGGATGTCCCTCCGAACTGGTGAAGGAGACGCCGGAGGAGCTGAAGAAGAAAAGGATCCTCTTCGTGGCCGGAGGCGTGGGCGCCGCACCGGTGTACCCTCAGGTGAAATGGCTCCACGAGCGGGGCGTGGCCGCGGATGTCATCGTGGGCAGCAAGACCAGGGATCTGCTGATCCTGGAGAAGGAGATGGAGGCCGTGGCGGGGAACCTCTACATAACCACGGACGACGGCTCCTATGGCCGCAGCGGCATGGTGACCCAGACCATCAAAGACCTGGTGGCAGAGGGGAAGGAGTACGATGTGTGCATCGCCATCGGCCCCATGATCATGATGAAGTTCGTCTGCCTGCTGACGAAAGAGCTGAATATCCCTACCGTGGTCAGCCTGAATCCCATCATGGTGGACGGCACGGGGATGTGTGGGGCCTGCCGTGTGACCGTAGACGGAAAAGTGAAGTTCGCCTGCGTGGACGGGCCGGAATTCGACGGGCATGCAGTGAACTTCGATGAGGCCATGAGACGCCAGACCCTCTACAAGACCGAAGAGGGCAGGGCCATGCTGCAGCTCCAGGAGGGGGACACCCACCACGGCGGCTGCGGGAACTGCTAAAAGCGAAAAGAAAATCTAAGCTTTGTATTACAGGATTGGAGCCGGGTTGGGAAAACTGGTTTCGATTCAGGAGAATAGATGAAAAAATGGATTGAGGAGGACTGGGAGTTTACCGTGACGGTGACGGATGGCCGGGCTGAACAGTGCAGACTGGGATTTGAGAGAAATGACCGCTTTAGCTGCGGATATGAGACACCCTCCGGGTTCTGCCCCAAGACAATGCCCGTCTTGTATACATTATGTGAAATCATCCGATGCGGAGGAAGCTTTAAAGCAAGAGGCTCAGATAAGGATTACGAGATAGAGTTCGGATGTGCGGACGGTCCGGTGCGGTTTCGGCTGTCGGCCAGAAAGCGTGATACCTAAAGGAAATGCAGGATTTTGGATGCTTCCGACATGTAGGAGTATGGAAGGTAAGGATGCAGAGTATAAAAATATGGAGGAATGAGAATAAATGGACGTTTTGACGAAAATCCCGGTGAGGGAGCAGGACGCGAAGGAGCGTGCCGCCAATTTTGAAGAAGTATGTCTGGGATATAATAAGGAGGAGGCCCAGGCGGAGGCTGCCAGATGCATCAACTGCAAGAACGCGCAGTGCGTCAAGGGATGTCCTGTGGCCATTGACATCCCCGCCTTTATTGAAAAAGTGAAAGAGGGGAATATTGCGGAAGCCTATCAGATCATCAGCAAGGCCAGCGCCCTTCCGGCGGTCTGCGGCCGCGTGTGCCCTCAGGAGACCCAGTGCGAGGGGAAATGCATCCGGGGCATCAAAGGCGACCCCGTCTCCATCGGCAAGCTGGAGCGCTTCGTGGCCGACTGGGCCAGGGAGAACGGCATCAAGCCGGAAGTGACGGCGGAGAAGAAGGGGAAAAGCGTGGCAGTCATCGGCTCCGGCCCCGCAGGCCTGACCTGCGCCGGGGATCTGGCCAAGATGGGCTATGACGTGACGATCTTCGAGGCCTTACATGAGCCCGGCGGCGTGCTGGTGTACGGCATTCCGGAGTTCCGTCTGCCTAAAAAAGCCGTGGTGGCTGAGGAAATCGAGAACGTGAAGGCTCTGGGCGTGAAGATAGAGACCAATGTGGTGGTGGGCAAGTCCGTCACCATCGATGAACTGATTCAGGAGGAGGGATTTGAGGCCGTGTTCATCGGCTCCGGCGCGGGCCTGCCCAAGTTCATGGGCATTCCCGGGGAGAACTCCAACGGCGTGTTCTCCGCCAACGAGTACCTGACCAGGAGCAATCTGATGAAGGCCTTTGACAGGAATTCCACCACACCCATCATGCACAGCAAAAAAGTGGCTGTGGTAGGCGGCGGCAACGTGGCCATGGACGCTGCCAGGACGGCGCTGCGCCTGGGAGCGGAGGTGCATATCGTGTACCGCCGCAGCGAGGAGGAGCTCCCCGCCAGGGTGGAGGAAGTCCACCATGCCAAGGAGGAGGGCATCATCTTCGACCTGCTGACCAATCCCACGGAGATCCTTGCGGACGAGAAGGGCTGGGTCACGGGCATGAAATGCATCAGGATGGAACTGGGCGAGCCGGATGCCTCCGGGCGCAGGCGTCCCGTGGAGATTCCGGATTCCGAGTTTACCATGGAACTGGATACCGTCATCATGTCCCTGGGGACTTCCCCGAATCCCCTGATTTCTTCCACAACGGAAGGGTTGGAGACCAATAAATGGAAGTGCATCGTGGCGGAGGAGTCCAACGGCCAGACCACCAAGGAGGGCGTCTACGCCGGCGGAGACGCCGTAACAGGCGCGGCTACGGTAATACTAGCTATGGGTGCCGGGAAGGCGGCGGCTAGGGGGATAGACGAATATTTGAGCGGCAAGTGACTCCGGCACACATAGGTTGCTATGGGGGCCGGGAAGGCGGCAGCTAAGGGAATAGACGAATATCTGAGCGGCAAGTAACTCCGGCACACATAGGTTGCTATGGGGCAACCCTCGGAACGAGGGTTTGGGAAGGCGGCAGCGAAAGGGATAATGGAAGAAGAGCATTCCAGACGAATACCTGAGCGGCAAGTAGGAGGGATGATTGATGGTAAGACACATTGTGTTCTGGAACTTTTTGGAGGAGCTTTCCGAAGCAGAGAGGGCAGAAGCAGGGGCGAAGATGAAGGCTCTATTGGAGCCGATTAAAGAACTGGTTCCCGGAGCGGTAGAAATCCAGGTGGTGCAGAACCAGTTGGCATCCAGCAATCGCGACATCGCCCTGATTTCCACCTTTGAGACCGTGGAGGCCCTGTCCGCGTATCAGAACCACCCGGCCCATGTGGAGGCCGGAAAGTATGTGGGAAGCGTCACCTGCAACAGGGCCTGCATGGATTATGAACTTTGAAATGAAATATCTTTGACATAATTTCAACTACAGCAAGTTATACTGCGCATCGGTTATACTGCATAACGCTGAATGCTGCCTAATGTAATCATGCGAATGAACCAGTCAGCGTTATGCAGTCTGGTTTCACGGCAAGTGAAATCGTTAAGCAGTATAAATTTGCAGTGTAACCCGACTGCAGACCGCCAGCCAAGTACTTTCCCGGCGACACCACTGTAAAGCCTGGCGGTCTGCAGTATATATTTCATGTTACATTGATTTCCGCATGCAGTGGACGGGACGGATAGTCTGCCGTCCTGACCCATTGTATGTCGAATGCCGTGTGGAGCTTGCGTCCGGCGGCTGGCGATTCAGATGAGGAAAGAAGGTAGACAAATATGCCTTGGTGTCCGAAATGCAAAAGCGAGTATAGGGAAGGATTCACGGTGTGCGCCGATTGCGGCGGCGCACTGGTGGATGAGGAGCAGTTTTTGAAAATGGAGGAAGAGCGCGCCGCCGCGGAACAGGCGAAGCGTCTGGAGCTTGCGATGCAGCAGGCAGCGCGCCTGGCTGCCGGGAAGGCGGGAGGCCTCACGGCGCGGGAGGCAGAGGGTCCGGCTGCGGAGGCGGAATCCAGGGAGGAAGCCGCCTGGGAGGAAGCGCCTGACTGTGCCATGCAGAGAGAAGCGGACACGGCTGCCGGGGAAGCGGGAGAAGCCGGCATGTCTGCCAGTCTGCCCCAGGAGCAGGACGGGGAGCATGGGGATGCCTACCCCCATGAACCGGAGACGGATGCCGGCCAGCCGAAGCGGGCTGCCGGGTTCCAGAGTGCCGGAGCGCTCTATCAGGACAGCAGGGAGCGGGCCAATGAGAACCGTTCCTCCGCGTGGATATTATTGATCATGGGAAGCGTAGGACTCGTAGTCATCGTCCTGGGCATCATGGGCATGATTCCGCTGCATTTCAGCAATCCTTATCTGTTCTACGGCGTGATGGCCGCTGTGTTCATCCTCTTTATCGTGGCGGGCATCGTATCCATGAACAACGCAAAGCTTTTCGCCAAAAAGGCAGAATCCGAAAATTCCCTCCGGGACGCCATGCTGGCATGGTGCCGTGAGAACCTGCGCGCCCAGGAGCTGGACAGCGAAATCGGCGTGGACGGCACTGAATCGGAGGAGGCCCTGTATTTCAAACGTTTCGAATGTATCAAGGCAAAACTGAACTATCAGTTCGTGAACCTGGATCAATGTTTTCTGGAGAAATTCATCGATGATTCCGTATATGACATGATTTATGAGAAGAAGGACGAATCGGCGTAGAAGACACGGCGGTCTTCGGAAAGCTGCACCGATTTGGGCGGAATAAAAAGATACCATATCGATACAAACAGGAAAAGACAAGGATACACAGGAGCGATAGGATAATCTCGAAAGATATGACAGTGCCGGCGGGCGCGGGAAAGAGCGGTTATGCGCACGAGCGGTCAAGCTTGGGCATCGATCCAGGACGCGTTCGGCCCGTGAGCCGAGTGCCCCGGCATATTCAGGAGAAAGCGAGGTTATCTTATGAAAAAGAAAATTTTGGCAATGACGGTTCTGGCGGCCTGCATGCTGTTTGCCTCCTGCGGCAAGGAGAGCGACGGGCAGGGGATCGATACGGTGCAGATTATGGAGGACAGCGGGCAGGCGGAGCCGGAAAGCGGTGCGTCCGGGGCAGGAGGACAGCCGGAGGCGGAAAACGATTCGTCCGGGGCGGGAGGCCAGTCGGAGGCCGGGAGCGACATGCCGGAAGCGGGAAATCCTTCCTCGGAGAAAAGCGCGGCGGATGAGCTGGCCCTGAAGGAAGCGCTGGCCGGTGAAGGCGGCGAGGAGCAGACGGACATAGTGCTGTCGGATAAGCTCCTGAAAGCGGGAGACACTCTGGAGGTTCTCTATCCCGTTGACGAACACAGCCTGGAGCAGGGGCTGGAGCTTACCCTTCAGGACGCGAAGCTGTCCGCTTCCCCGGAGGAGGCGCAGTTGGACAGGGCTTTGATGCAGGAGAAGACGGAGAACTACGATCTGTCAGGGGATCCCGCGATGTACGGCATCGACGAGGCGGGTATCCTGACATGTAACCTGACTATACGGAATGTAAATGTGGAAGAGGGGGACGATCTGCATATCGGCGAATTCATGATCGCATATGCGGATCCGGCTACCGGGAAAGTGAGCATTTTATCCTCCATGCCGGCTTATTTCTCCGCATCTTCCTCTTCTGTGGGCAAGTCGGATTATTACCACTATGAGCTTCCTAAGGGGGAGAGCAAAGAGATGGTCGTGGCCTGGCTGATACCGGGGGAATATGAGGCGGAGAACCTGTACCTGGGCGTGACATACGACAACAAGGAGCCTGGAGAGCGGCAGTATTTCCGATTGTTTGGGCAGGAGTAGCCTGCTCTCCAAGGCTGTAATGCGCAGCCTGAAGCGCCTGGGGCGGGGCGTTTGAAAATCCGGATTTGTTATGGGGGTAAGCTTGAAAATCAGCATCGCATGTGTGGGCAAGATAAAGGAAAAGTTCTATAAAGACGCTATTTCGGAATATGAAAAACGGTTGAGCAGATACTGTAAGCTGGAATTCCTGGAGGTAGCGGATGAAAAAACGCCCGATGGGGCCAGCGAGGCCTTGGAGGAGCAGATTAAGGAAAAAGAGGCAAGGCGTCTCCTGGAGAAAATCCGGGAGGACGCCTTTGTCTGCACCTTGGAGATAGAAGGGAAGCGCCTGACATCGGAGGGCTTCGCCCGGTGGATGGAGGGGCTGACGGTAAGGGGGACCAGCCATATCGTGTTCGTCATCGGCGGCTCCCTGGGCCTGCATGAGTCCCTGCGCAGGCGGGCGGACATGGCCTTAAGCTTTTCGGACATGACCTTTCCCCATCAACTCATGCGGGTGATACTGGTGGAGCAGATTTACAGGGGGTTCCGGATTATGCATGGGGAACCATATCACAAGTGAGGGCGAAATTTTGCAGAGGTTCAGGAAGTGCCTGAAAGCTAAAATTTTGATATAAAAGGGAATTTTGAAAGGAAGATTTTGTATGGAAAAGCCGGAAATGATTATCTTTGATTATGGGCGTACATTAATTTACCAGCCGAATTATAATGCTTCTAATG
>CAMQOJ010000180.1 GCA_947003375.1 uncultured Lachnospiraceae bacterium | reverse complement strand
AGATCCTCATCTGTCTCGTGGGCTCGGAGATGTGTATAAGAGACAGTTCCATGGAAGAGGGGCATTCCATGGAAGAGGGGCATTCCATGGAAGAGGGGCCCGCAACGGAAGGGGGAGGTTCCATGGCAGGAGAGGCTGTTCTGGCAGAGGTGAACGCCCTGCGGCAGCGGCTGATGGAGCAGGTGGAGATGCTGCATCTGAAAGGAAAGGAGCCTGTGAAGACCTATGTGAACGGCCTCTATGACTTCTTGGTGCGCAACAGGGTGCAGCAAAAGCTCGCCGCGTACCAGAGCCGCTTCGAGGAGGCGGGAGAGCCGGTGCGGGCCAGGGAGTACGCCCAGATTTACCGCCTGGTGATGGAACTGCTGGATCAGATATACGCCCTGCTTGGGGAGGAAAACATCACCCTGAAGGAGTTCACGGAGATTCTGGAGGCAGGATTCGATGAAATCCAGGTGGGCACCATCCCCCAGAACGTGGACAGGGTGCTGGTGGGGGACATGGAGCGCACCAGGCTTCAGCAGGTGAAGACCCTGTTTTTCCTGGGGGTGAACGACGGAAACATCCCCAAGGGGGCCTCCAGGGGCGGCATCATATCCGACATGGACAGGGAGTTCCTGCGGGAATCCGACCTGGAGCTGGCCCCCAGCCCCAGACAGCAGATGTACATCCAGCGTTTCTACCTCTACCTGAATATGACGAAGCCCTCCCGCCATCTCTACCTGTCCTGGTCCAAGGTGAACAGCGCCGGGAAGTCCATCCGTCCCGCCTACCTGGTGGACGTGGTGAAAAAGCTCTTTCCGGCGGTTCCGGTACAGTTCCCCCAGCAGCGCAGCGCCCTGGAGCAGATTGTCACCGGACAGGAGGGTGCGGGATACCTGGCCAGGGGGCTTCGAGAGTACGTGGAGGGCGCTCTGCGGGAGGGGGAAGAGAGGGAGTTCTTCACCATCTACCAGGCCTATGGGGAGGAGGGCCGCAGGGACAGGCGTGACTTCCTGACAGAGGCGGCTTTCCGGCGATACCGGGACACGGGGCTGTCCGCGGCGGTGGCCAGGGCCCTCTACGGCCTGCAGATCGAGACCAGCGTCACCCGCCTGGAGACCTATGCGGCCTGCGCCTATCGACATTTCCTCCAGTACGGCCTGACCCTGCGGGAGCGGCAGGAATTCTCCTTCGAGGACGTGGACATGGGGAATGTGTACCATGCCGTTCTGGAGCGGTTTGCCGGGAAGCTGAAGGACGAGGGCTATACCTGGTTCGATTTCCCCCGGGAATTCGCGGAGAACGGCGTACAGGAGGCGCTGGAGCGCTATGCCGCCGACTATGGAAGCACGGTCCTTTACAGCAGCGCCAGGAACGAATATGCCATCACCCGTATGGGGCGCATCCTGACCCGGACGGTCCTGACCCTGCAGAAGCACCTGCGCCGGGGGAGCTTCCAGCCGGAATCCTTCGAGCTCTCCTTTCAGCACGCAGATAATCTGGAGAGCATCAATGTATCTCTGTCAGAGCAGGAAAAGCTGCGCCTGCGGGGCCGCATCGACCGGATTGATGTGGCGGAGGACGGGGAGCATGTCTATGTCAAGGTCATCGACTATAAATCCGGCCACAGGAGATTCGACTTGGCGGCGCTCTACTACGGCCTGCAGCTCCAGCTCGTGATCTACATGAACGCGGCCCGGGAGGTGGAGGCCGGGCGGCACGGAGATAAGGAGATTGTGCCCGCGGCGCTGCTGTACTACCGCATCGACGACCCTGCCGTGGAGACTCCGGTGGAGCTGACCGAGGAGGAGATTGACGAGGAAATCGGAAAGCAGCTGCGCATGAACGGCGTGGTGAACAGCACCCCGGGCATCGTGGAGCTGCTGGACAGGGACATGGAAGCCAAGTCCGACATCATCCCCGTGGAGCGGAAGAAGGACGGCACGTTCTCCGCCCGTTCCTCCGTCTTAAGCGGCGAGGAGCTGCGCACCGTGTCCGACTACGTGAGCCGCAAGGTGGCGGAAATCGGCCGGGAGATTCTGGACGGAACCATCTCCCTGAACCCTTACGAAAAGGGCAGCGAGGAGGCCTGCACCTACTGTGCCTTCAAAAAAGTCTGCGGCTTCGAGCCCGCCATGCCCGGCTGCGAGAAGCGCAGGCTGGAGGATATGGACAGAGAGGAGGCACTGCGACGGATGGAGGAGGGGTAGCTCCTCCCTGCCTTGCGCATTCAGCCACGATTATGAAAATAGAAAGTATCCTCAGCTTAGAGGATATAGAAAAAGAATGACATAGATTAGAACCGAGGGAAGGAACATCCATGGCAGTCACATTCACACAAGAACAGAGCATGGCTATCGAACTTCATGGCCGGAACATCCTGGTATCGGCGGCGGCCGGCAGCGGCAAGACCGCCGTGCTGGTGGAGCGCATCGTGCGCATGGTATGCGATGAGGCGCATCCGGTGGACATAGACCGCCTGCTGGTGGTGACCTTTACCAATGCGGCGGCGGCGGAGATGCGGGAGCGCATCGCGGCGGGCATCTCGAAGCGGCTCACGGAGAGGCCGGACTCCGCCCATATCCAGCGCCAGTCTACGCTCCTGCACAATGCCCAGATTACTACCATCGACAGCTTCTGCCTGTTCCTGCTGCGGAACCACTTCAACGAAATCGGCCTGGACCCGGCCTTCCGCATCGCCGATGAGGGGGAGGTACGGCTGATGCAGGGGGAGGCCCTGGAGGAGCTGATAGAGGCTTCCTACGCCTCCGGCAGCGAAGCCTTCCGCTACTGTGTGGAGTATTTCTGCCCCGGCGGGCGGGAGAGCGTCCTGGAGCAGCATATCCTGAACCTGTCCCGGTACGCCGCCAGCTTCCCCTGGCCCGCCAGGTGGCTTGAGGAACGGAAGGAGGACTACGGCGCGGCTTCGGTGGAGCAGATGTGCGCCAGCTCCTATGCCTTCTGGCTCAGGGAGCATCTGCGCCGCCTCCTGTCCGGATGCGTGGAGAAGCTGGAGCGGGTCCAGGAACTCTGCGAGGCGCCGGACGGCCCCTATATGTACGGAGAGCTGGTGGACAGAGAGCTGGAGCAGCTAAAAGCCCTGGCCGCCTGCGATTCCCTGGAGGCGTATGCCGTCAGGCTTCCCGCCGTGAGCTTCGGCAGGCTGCCGGCGAAAAAGGATGAAAGCGTCTCTCCTATAAAACGTGAGCTTGCGAAAGCTATGCGGGCCTCTGTGAAGGACAGCATCCGGGACATGGAGGAGCGCTACTTTGCCACGCCCCTGGAGCTTGCGGCCAGACAGGGAGCGGCATGCGCGGGTCCGGTGGGCACGCTGATCGACCTGGTGCTGGAATTCGACAGGCGGATGCAGGAGAAAAAGCAGGATAGAAAAGTCATAGACTTCTCCGACATGGAGCATTTCGCCCTGGGGATTCTGCTGGAGGGGGAGGGCGAGGAGGCCCGCCCCAGCGCCGTAGCATTGGAATACAGGCAGCATTTCGTTGAGATATTGACGGATGAATATCAGGACAGCAACCTGGTGCAGGAATATCTGCTGAAAGCGGTATCCGGCGAGGCGGACGGTAATTTCAACCGCTTCATGGTGGGGGACGTGAAGCAGAGCATCTATAAGTTCCGCCTGGCCAGACCGGAGCTTTTCCTGGAAAAATATAACAGCTATGAGGGCGCGGGGGTGTCTATGGCAGAGGGGGATGCCGCACCGGAGGGCCAGACGGTGGCCCAGGCAGGGAGCAGTGGAGGGTCGCAGGCTGATGAGACTGTATCGGAGGACTACGGGGCAGGTCAGGCAGGGAGCGTTGAAGGGCTGCGTGCTGATGAGGCCGCAGGGCCGGAGGCTCCGGACTTGCAGGGAGGCCCTGTGCTGCCCGGGAGCGGCTGTGTGCGGATTGACCTGGCCAGGAATTTCCGCAGCCGCCTGGAGGTGGTGGATGCCGTGAACGATGTGTTCAGCCGTCTGATGAGCCAAACCGTGGGGGGCATCCCCTACGATGAGCGGGCGGCGCTGTACCCCGGCGCGTCCTATCCGGACAATGGGGGCTGTGGCAGCGAGCTGCTGCTGGCGGAGAAGCCGGAGAAGGGCGATGATTTGAGCGCAAAGCAGGCGGAGGCTCTGGTGATCGCGCAGGAAATCAAGAGGCTGCGGGGAAGCTTTTCCGTGACGGACAGAGGGACAGGGGGGCTGCGGGCTGCGCGGTACAGCGACATGGTGATACTGCTGCGCACCAACAGCGGCTGGGACGAGGAATTCAAAGAGGTGCTGGAGGGACAGGGGATTCCGGTGTACATCACCTCCAAGACAGGATACTTTGCCGCCACGGAGGTCCAGGAGCTCTTACAACTCCTGCGGGTACTGGACAATCCCAGCCAGGACATCCCCCTGTTCGGGGTGATGAAGTCCGTCTTCGGCGGCTTCTCGGAGGAGGAAGCCGCGATTATCCGCAGCAGCGCAAAGGACTGCTGCCTGTATGAGGCGCTGAAATTCTTCGCCCGGGAGCACGGACAGTGGGAGGAGGCAGGGTCAGGTTCTGAGTCCAGACCAGATTCGAAAACTGTGCCGGATTCCGAGGCAGGGAAAGGTTCGAAGCCGGACGGCCTTCGAAAGCCGGACGGCCTCCAGGGCGAGGGACCTGACACGGATTCAGCCATCCTGGCCGGAAAAGCCGCCGGGTTCCTGCGCATGATAGCAAAGTACCGGGAATGCACGGTATACCTCCCCATCCGTGCCCTCCTGACAAAGCTGATTGGAGATTTCGGCTATCTGGACTATGTCACCGCGCTCCCTGCGGGAAGCCGGAGGCGGGCCAATGTGGAGATGCTTCTGACCAGGGCCTCTGACTTCGAGAACACCAGCTATTTCGGCCTCTTCCACTTCATCCGCTACATGGAGCAGCTTGAAAGATACGATGTGGACTATGGCGGGGCGGAGCTCCTGGACGAGAACGCGGATGTGGTGCGCATCATGAGCATCCACAAGAGCAAAGGGCTGGAATTTCCCGTCACCTTCGTGGCGGGCCTGAGCAAGCGGTTCAACATGCAGGATGTGAACCAGTCCCTGATTTTGGACATGGATCTGGGCCTGGGCACGGACTTCGTGGATCCAGGCAGGCGCGTCCGCAACAGGACCCTGCGGCGTATGGCCCTGGCAGGGAAGCTGCGGGAGGAGAGCCTGTCCGAGGAGCTGCGGCTGCTCTATGTGGCCATGACCAGGGCCAGGGAGAAGCTGATCCTCACAGGCGTGATGGAACATGCGCAGGAAAGCTGGGAGCAGGTCAGGGAGGCAGGTCATAAGAGGCTGACCTATCTGGATTTCATGGAGGCGGGAAGCTTCCTGGATTTCCTGCTGCCCGTCCTGCCGCATACCTGTGTACAGGTAACCGTACAGGAACAGGTGCGGGAGGAGACGGAAGAGATCAGGGAGCAGATTCACCTATACCAGAAGAAAGAGGCCCTGGAGCGGGCGGAGCAGTTCGCGGACCAGGAGGCGGGAACACGGCTGGCCGAAAGGCTGAACGCGGTCTATCCTTTTGCCGTATTGTCGGATCTGTATACGAAGACGACTGTGTCTGAATTAAAGATTGCTGCCATGGCAGACCGGGACGAGGCGGCGTTCCATGCCTTTGAGGAGAAGGAGGTCCAGCCCTATATTCCGCAGTTCCGCAGAGGCGAGGAGAAGATTAGCGGCGCGGTCCGTGGCAACGCCTATCACAGGGTCATGGAGCTCCTGGACTTCCAGGCGGTGCTGGGTGCTGCCGTGGATGGGGACAAGGCAGGCGGGACGGCCGCGGGCGAGGCACGGGAAGCCGCGCCGGGGAGCGGAAGGCCCGGAGAAGTTCTGCCTCAGGCGCAGAATCCTGCCAGGGCAGGGGAGCCTGCGGAGATTCCCGGAGGCGTATCGTGTCCGGAAACCTATGAGGCGTACAGACAGAGCCTGCGCCCGGAGAGGCTCGCCGCGGTTCTGCGGGCCTTTCTGGAGGCAGAGGTGGAGAGCGGACGCCTCTCCGAGGAATATCTCCAGGCAGTGCGGCAGCGGAAAATCGAGAATTTCCTGCAATCCCCCCTGGCCTGGCGCATGTGGCTGGCCCAGCGCCGGGGCGGCCTGTACCGGGAGCAGCCCTTTGTGCTGGGCATCGACGCCCGCCGCCTGAAAAGCGACTTCCCGGAGACGGAGACCGTGCTGATCCAGGGAATCATAGACGTGTTCTTCGAGGAGGAGGACGGAATCGTCCTGCTTGACTACAAGACTGACGCCATATCCTCCATGAAGGAGCTCTGGAACCGCTATGAGACCCAGTTGGACTATTACCAGGAGGCTGTCCAGAAGCTGTCCGGGAAGCCCGTGAAGGAGAGGATACTGTATTCGTTCCATCTGGAGACGTATTAGTGGAGAAAGGGAAATGTTTGTCAAGAGGCAAATTCAGGAAAGAGCCTCCTCCGGAAAATAAATCCCATACCACACCAGAAATGCATACACAGCCCAGAGCTTCCGGTTGGTGTTCCCCCTGCCGAAGCCCCTCCCGGCCAGCAGCTCGTCCAGGGCCTCCCGGTGGAAGAACTTCTTCGCCGCCTTTGAGGCGAAGGCTTTCCGGACAGCCGCCTCCCCCATCTCGGAGGTGAGGAAATGCCCCAGGGGGACCGGGAAACCCAGCTTCTTTCGGTCAGAGCTCTTCTCGGGCAGATGGAGCCTTGCCACTTTCCGGAACAGATATTTCGATATCTGCCCTTTTTGCTTGTATTTCGCGGGCAGGCACCGGGCCACCCGGAAGACCTCCCTGTCCAGGTAGGGCACCCGCAGCTCCAGGGAATGGGCCATGCTCATCCTGTCCGCCTTCTGCAGGATGTCCCCGGGGAGCCAGTGGAGCAGGTCTATGTACTGCATGCGGCTGGCTTCGTCCAGGCTGTCGGCATCCAGATAGTCCCTCTCCAGAAGGGCCTGGGGAGTGGGGGCGCCTGTGCTGCACTTGAGGAGGTTCTCCCGCTCCTTTGCGGTGAAAAGATTGGCGTTGCCGATAAAACGTTCCTCCAGTGACATGGCGCCGCGCATCAGGAAGCTTCGTCCCCTGACATTGGGAAGTCCTGAGGCCATCCGGGCGATTCCCCTGCGCAGCGCTCTGGGGAGCTTCTGGTACAGATGCAGGGAGTGGGGCTCGCAGTAGATGCAGTAGCCGCCGAAGAGCTCGTCCGCGCCCTCGCCGGACACCACCACCCGCACATGGCGGGCGGCCTCTCTGGACAGGAAGTACAGGGCCACCGCGGAGGAGTCCCCGGAGGGCTCGTCCATATGGTACATCACCTCCGGCACCGCCTCCCAGAACTCCTTCTCGGAGATCCGCCTGCCATGCTGTTCCAGATGCAGCTCCTCCGCCAGCTCCCTGGCCAGGGGGATTTCATTGTAGTACCCGTCCTCCTTGCCGTAGCCCACGGTGAAGGTCTTGTTCCCGGTGAACCTTGCGGCGATCAGGCCGGAGTCCACGCCGCCGGACAGGAAAGTCCCCACCTCCACATCCGCTATCATATGGGCTTTCACGGAATTCCCGATGGCAGCGTCCAGCCGGTGGATCCATTCCGCCTCCGATGCCCCTTTTCCCCGTCCGGCCTGTTCCGGCGCTAGCATGGGCAGGAAATAACGCTTTGACGATAGCTCTGTATCGCCCTTGTGATAAACAAGGAAATGTCCTGGCAGCAGCTGACGGATGCCCTGGAAGAAGGTCTTCTCCAGAACGGAATACTGGAAGGAGAGATACTGCTCCAGAGCCTCAGGATTGAACCGCTTTTCATAGGCCGGATGGGGCAGGATTCCCTTGATTTCCGAGGCGAAGATGAAGCAGCCCTCCGGGTTGCCCTCCGAGACGGTATAGTAAAATGGCTTTATCCCGAAGGGATCCCTGGCCGCGAAGAGGGTCTGCTCCCTTTCGTCCCAGATGGCAAAGGCGAACATGCCCCGCAGGCGCTCAGGGAGCTTCTCGCCCCACTCCTCATACCCATGGAGCAGCACCTCCGAGTCCCCCTGACTGGAGAAACGGTGCCCGGCGGACAGGAGCTCCAGCCGAAGCTCCTGATAATTATAGATTTCCCCGTTGAACACCAGCACTTTGTCCCCGGTTTCGTTCACCATGGGCTGGAC
>CAMQOJ010000179.1 GCA_947003375.1 uncultured Lachnospiraceae bacterium | reverse complement strand
GATTTTTTTGTGTATTATACTTACTTAGACAAGCTACGAACGTCTGGTCACTATGACGTTAGAATGGAGGAAAGATGGGTATATTATTGACTGGAACTGACGCGGCGGCAGGAGCCGGCGGAGCCGGACTGATCAGCATGCTGCTTATGTACGCTGTAGTCATCGGTGCGATGTGGTTCTTCCTGATGCGCCCTCAGAACAAGGAGAAGAAGAGGGTGGCGGCCATGCTGGCGTCTCTGGCGATTGGGGACGTGGTGCTGACCACATCAGGTTTCTATGGCGTGGTCATCGACATGAAGGACGATATGGTCATCGTAGAGTTCGGCAGCAACAAAAATTGTCGGATTCCGATGGAGAAATCTGCCATCAGCCGTGTGGAAAAAGCCGGAGAGAGCTGATTTTGTGGTCGCAGGAACGTCAATATACAACAGATTGTATGATAATTGGTTTGTTTAACCATCATTATTACTAAAAATTTGGTAAAATTAAAATAGGACTTGCATTAATGAGGTTTTCCGTGTAGAATCATAGTAGTGCGAACAAATTATTCATGTCAGAATCAAAGGAGGACTGCTTGGACATGGAGAATCAGAATCAGAATAAGAACACACGCATTTGGAAGATAGGTGCGGTCGCGCTTCTTGTTGTAGCATTTGCGTGTATGATGGTGGCATGTGCCGGCAAAGCGAAACAGGATGAAGCGGAAGGAGTCTATGAAGACCTTGCGGGACAGACGGTGAAGACGGATGTCGAACCCGAGAGCTCTTCCGAGGAAGAGCCGGAGGAGAGCGTGGAGAGCAGCGAACCGAGTCCGGAGCCGGAGGAGGAGAGCCCGTATAAGGAGCTGGAGGACATGGGGGTTCCCATTCCGGAGAAGGAAATAAACTTTGCCAAGATGCAGGAGGAAGTCAACGGGGATATCTACGCATGGATATATGTTCCGGATACAGCGATTGACTATCCGGTGCTCCAGCATCCTACGGACAATACCTATTATCTGAACTACAATTTGGACGGTAGCAGAGGGTATCCCGGATGTATCTACACAGAGGATTATAATAAGAAAGACTTCTCGGATCCGGTCACAGTGATATATGGCCACAACATGAAGGATGGCGGCATGTTCGCAGGGCTCCATAAATTTGTGGACAATGAGTATTTTGATGAGCATCCATATGTATATATTTATACACCGGATGGGCTGCTGGTCTATCAGATATTCGCGGCGTACGAATATACAGATGAACATTTGCTGTATACATACAATTTTTGGGATGAATCCGTGTATTCGAAATATCTGGAAAAGGTAAAGAATACACGCAGCATGGGCGCAATTATTGACGATGAGGTGGAAGTGGATACAGAAAGCCGTATCCTGACATTGTCCACCTGTATGGCTAACAAGCCGAACAATCGGTTCCTTGTGCAGGGGGTGCTGTTGAATGCCGATTAAGAGAAATGCCGCAGAGAGCGGCATGGAGACAAAAGAGAAACGGGCTGATAAAGGCGCTGTAATGGCGAAAAGGGCGAGCCTCCCTCGGATTCTGGTGAGTCTGGTGCTGGGCGTGGTTGTGTTGATATTCGTGATTGCCATCAGTTTTCTTTTGTTGCAGATATCGGGCAAGAACAGTTTGTACAGCAGGGCGGATAACGGTGAGATGGTCAATACGTTGTCCGGCATAGCAGTGGAATTGGGCGGCAGCATTGAGGAAGAAGAGGGGGATGAGGATTGGCAGGAGGGTGATTTCCGTTTTGAAGGAATCCATTACCGCTACAATGAAGATATCCTGACGTTCCTCTTCATGGGAATCGATAAGATGACTGAGGTCGCGCCAGTGGAGGATGGATTGGATGGCGGACAGTCGGATGCGATTTTTCTGTTGGTGCTGAATTCCCATACCAAAGAGATTACCGTCATTGGTATCCCCAGAGATATCATGGCAGAAGTGCAGATATATGACAAGGAAGGCAATTATAGAGGTATCGGTACGGCTCAGTTGGCAATTCAGCATGGATATGGGGATGGGGCCGAGTTGAGCTGTGAACGCAGCATGCAGGCAGTTTCGAAGCTTTTCTATGGTTTGCCCATTCATGGTTACTGTGCCATTAATATGGGAGCCGTACCATTGATAAATGATGCAGTAGGTGGCATTGATTTGAAAGCTACCGAGACGTTGGACTTTGACAATTTTCGGGTGACAGAAGGAGAAGACCTCCATCTGGAGGGAATGGATGCATATTACTATCTGCACAACAGAGATACCAAAAGTGAGGAAAGCGCTGCCAGGCGGTTGACGCGGCAGAAAGAATATTTAATAAAATACGCTGCCAAAGCGATAGAAGCAACCAAAAAGGATATTACTTTTCCCGTATCTCTATACAGTACATTGAGCAAATACATGGTGACCGATATTTCGGTGGACGAAGTCAGTTATCTTGCCACACAGGCATTGGGATACAGTTTTGATGGTGATAATATGCATGTCCTGCAAGGAGAAATCGTTCAAGGGGAAAGGTTTGAAGAATTCTATGCAGATGAAGATGCGCTTTACCGGTTGATATTAAAAGTATTCTATGAAGAAGTAAATTAAATTATTTATGGTATTAGGCCGTAAGGCTTGATATAACCACATGGAAAGGGAAGGAGGAAGATTAAAAATGAAGAAATTTTCTAAAATGCTGACATTAGGTCTTGCCTTGGCTATGTCTTTTGGCATGACTGTCAGCGCAAAGAACAGCCCTGATCCTGATTTTGGTGGCTTTGAGCCAGATCCTGGTTTTACGATTGATGATGGAACGTATAATCATGGCTGGAGAGGCGAGCATGTATGGGGCTTCGAGTATGGCAAAGAGAACTCTGTTTACAAGGCGGGTGTTGAGGCCGCTAGTAAAGAGGCTGCCAAGAATGCGGTACAGCAGACGTTTGGTGAAGGTGTTACTGTCCAAGGGGTACTTGCCGTGTATGATTACACAATAGTAGGTACTGATGAGCATCAGACTGTTCGCTTCGAGGGCGAGAGGACTGCACATAATCAGGCTTATGCATTGCTGCACTATCCGAATGGAAACTTCAATGCTACACCTGAGGTAGTTTGGCTTTATCCCGATGTGGATGAGAATGGTAATTTCTGCTATTCCGCAAGACTGACAGGCGGTTCTCCTTATGTTCTCGTTCTGGTTGAGAGCCAGGAGGGTGTTCCTAGTACTGATTGGGATGGATTCGCATATGCTTCTGGAGATCCTATCTTTGGTCAGGCTCAGGGTTCCGTTCCTACAGTTGCTGCACCTGGAACCTCTCCCAAGACTGGTGAGACCCTGCCCGTTGCTGGCATGATGGCAGTTCTTTGCCTGGCTGGCGCTCTTGTTTGCATCAAGAAGGCTAGCTACAACGCTTAAGAAATTGTTGTAAAATTGTTCTATGTCCTTCCATGAGGACATAAATATCATGGGGATTAATCATGCATGATTAATCAGCGGAATTTATTCCGTTGTCGATGATCTACGAAAAGAAATGAAAATCCTTAGACATGTGGTTATTCTGCCCTCCCCGTTTCCGGGGGGGCAGAATGTGAAAAGACGAGGCGGCACTAAGCAGTGCCTACGATTCCCCATCCTGCGCCGTGAGTATTGTCCTGAGAGGACGATATGCAGAAACGGCTGACAACTCACAGCGCAGGATGTAGAATCGTACCATGTCAGGGTTCTTGCGAGAAAGGGGCAATGCCGTCATGTACAGGAAGAAAGCCGGGGGATGGCTGAAGCACCTCGATTTTATCGTTTTGGATGCGTTATGCATACAGGCTGCTTTTTTCCTTGCATATGCGGTGCGTATGGGGCCGTCCAGTCCGTACCATGATGATGTGTACAGGGGGATTGGCGCCATTATTTTATTGGCGCATGTGGCAGTGGTGGTTTTGGCGGGCTCCTTCAGCGGCGTGCTGCGAAGAGGACATTATGAAGAATTGACTGCGACGCTGAGGCAGGCATGCCTTGTGGAAGCAGTCATTATCGTTATACTGTTTACTACGCAGAGAGGGGATGCTTATTCTCGCTTCGTTATTTATCTGACAGGTATGCTCTATCTCTGTATGAGTTATTTTACCAGGCTTCTCTGGAAAGCGCTGCTGTGGAAGCGGAAGACAGCGGCAGAGCAGCGTTCCCTTCTCCTTGTGACGAATCATGACCTGGCCGAAGAGGCGGTGGAGGACATCAGACAGCATGACATGGATGGGCTGCTGGTGACGGGAATTGCGGTTCTGGACAGAACGATGCGGGGCAGAAGCATCTTAGGAATCCCTGTGGTGGCAGGCAAGGGGGATGTGGTGGATGAGGTGTGCCGCGGATGGGTGGATGAGGCGCTGATAGTGCTGCCACGGGAAGAGCCTTATCCCGGGGAACTGGTAGAGCGTCTGGCTGGAATGGGCGTGGTAGTCCATGTCAGTGTATTCCGGGCTGAGGATGCCGGAGGCATGCGGCAGTTCGTTGGGCATCTGGGAGGGCATACGGTGTTGACCACCAGTATCAGTTATGCGACACCTTTACAGCAGTTCTGCAAGCGTGCCATGGACATCGCGGGCGGGATGGTGGGATGTACCATCACATGTATCCTTTTTATTTTTTTGGCACCTTTGATTTTTATCGTTTCCCCTGGCCCAGTGTTTTTTTCTCAGGAGCGCGTTGGGATGAACGGGAAGCGGTTCCGCATATATAAGTTCCGCAGCATGTATATGGATGCGGAAGAACGGAAAAAAGAGCTGATGGAGAAAAACCAGGTCAGCGATGGCATGATGTTCAAGATGGAAGCCGACCCGCGCATCATCGGGTGCAAGGTGCTGCCGGACGGGACAGTGAAGAAGGGATTGGGGAATTTCATACGGGACTGGAGCATAGACGAGTTCCCGCAGTTCTTCAATGTGCTGAAGGGGGATATGAGCCTTGTAGGCACGCGTCCGCCTACTTTGGACGAATGGGAGAGATATGAGCCCCATCACCGGGCCAGGCTGGCGGTGCGGCCGGGCATCACCGGATTGTGGCAGGTCAGCGGCAGAAGCAAGATCACGGATTTTGAAGAGGTCGTGAAGCTGGACACGAAATACATTACCGAATGGAGCATGGGACTGGATTTGAGGATATTGCTCAGGACCGTGAAGGTGGTATTCCGCCGGGACGGGGCAATGTAAAAATGGATGAGACGAGGAAGGGTGCAATGGACAATAGACAGGGATATGAAGAAGAAATCGACTTGAAGGATTTGCTGTTCCACATTATGTACAAGTGGCGCTCCGTGCTGCTGATTGCTGTATTGGCTTGTGCCTTGGCGGGAGGCTACGCTGCGCTGTACAATCAGAACAGTTACCCCAGAGAGAAAGCCGAAGTGCAGGGGCGCTTGGAGAAGCAGGTAGGGATTCTGGATGAGCTGAAAGCACAGGCCAAGCCGGATGCTCCCGCTCCCACGGATGCCGAAGGGCGGACAGCGGATCAGGTACAGAAGCAGATAGAGGAGATTCAGAAGGAGCTTGATGAGGTACAGAAGCTCGGTGTTCCGAAGTATGCTGTCATAGGCTTCGTTGGCGGATTCTTTGTGTTGGTGTTCTGCTATGCCATAGGTTATGTGTTCAGCGATAAGCTGCGCGGGGAGAGGGAGCTGAGAGAGCGGTATGGCTATTATCTGCTGGGAACCATTCCAAAGAATAGAAAGAAAAAGCTGTTGGATGGCATAGACAGGTTTCTGAGAAGGCTTGACGGTGTGGAGCGGATTACGGAAGAGGAGGCCTACAGAATCGTAGCGACAAATATAGCGAATCTGGCAAAGGATGGCGGAACCTTCCTTGTGACAGGTACGCTTGAAGAAGAGCGGCTGATGGAGTTCACAGCGAGAATCGTGCCGCAGCTGCCGGAGAATATCTTGCTGATGACAGGGGCATGCATGAACATCAATGCCACCACGCTGGAGATGCTGGCGGAGTGCGATGCCGTGGTTCTGGTGGAAGAGCAGGACGGGTCGCTTCGGACAAAGGTTCAGAAGGAGCAGGAGAGCATCGCCGCGCTGGAGAAGAACGTGATAGGCTATGTGCTGGCGTAGGTCTGGAACTGGGATAATGAAATAGCTGTATGATTGCACCTGACAGAGCCATAAGGCCTGTCAGGTTTTTTGTGCGGATTTTTCCAAATTATGCATTGACAAGCCCGGTCTTTTTTCATATACTAATATGTACATTACACTATATATTGGAGTTTGAAAAGACGGTATACTATATTTTGTATTTAGTGAGCGTCTTATGGAAGAATGGCATTCCATGGAAGAATGGCATTCCATGGAAGAAAAGCATTCCATGGAAGAAAAGCATTCCATGGAAGAAAAGCGTTCCATGGAAATTGTCAGCGAGTGTAAGGAAAAGAAGGAGATGTGGCATGGAGAACGAGCAGGCAGCGAAGGATGAGATTAACTACGGCGAGGCATACAGACCGGCGAAAGAAGTATATGTCATCAAAAAGGATGGCAGCAAGGAAAACTTCAACGTACAGAAGGTAATCAACGCGGTGGCGAAGAGCGCCTACAGGGCATTGGCCAAGTTCACGGAGAAGGAAGAAGGCCTGATTTGCCAGTACGTGATTGAAAAGGTGGACGAGCTGGACATGGACGAGGTGCCCATTCCAGTCATGCACAATATCGTGGAGAGCGCCCTGGAGCAGGTGAAGCCCGTGGTGGCCAAGAGCTACCGGGACTACCGCAACTACAAGCAGGACTTCGTGCGCATGCTGGACGATGTGTATAAGAAGAGTCAGTCCATCATGTACATCGGCGACAAGGAGAACGCCAACACGGACTCCGCGCTGGTGGCCACCAAGCGCAGCCTTGTGTTCAACCAGCTGAACAAGGAGCTGTACCAGAAGTTCTTCATGACCACGGAGGAAATCCAGGCCTGCCGGGACGGCTATATCTATGTCCACGACATGTCCGCCAGGAGGGACACCATGAACTGCTGCCTCTTCGACGTGCAGAATGTCCTCAGCGGCGGCTTCGAGATGGGCAATGTGTGGTACAATGAGCCTAAGTCCCTGGACGTGGCCTTCGATGTCATCGGGGACATCGTGCTCAGCGCCGCCAGCCAGCAGTACGGCGGATTCACTGTGCCCAGCGTGGATCTGATTCTGGAGCCTTACGCGGAGAAGTCTTATCGGCGTTACATTGAGAAATATACGCGCCTTGGGATAGAGGAGAGAAAGGCCGAGAAAGAGGCCTACGAGGATGTGGTCAGGGAGTTCGAGCAGGGCTTCCAGGGCTGGGAGTACAAGTTCAACACGGTGGGCAGCAGCAGAGGGGATTACCCCTTCATCACCGTGACGGCGGGCACCGGCACCGGGCGGTTCGCCAAGCTTGCCACCCTGACCATGCTGGAGGTGCGCCGGGGCGGCCAGGGCAAGAAGGAGCATAAGAAACCGGTGCTGTTCCCGAAAATCGTATTCCTCTATGACGAGAATCTCCACGGCCCGGGAAAGCCTCTGGAGGATGTGTTCGAGGCAGGGGTGCAGTGCTCCGCCAAGACCATGTATCCCGACTGGCTGAGCCTGACGGGGAAGGGCTATGTGGCCAGCATGTACAAGCAGTACGGACGTATCGTGTCTCCCATGGGATGCCGGGCGTTCTTATCCCCCTGGTACGAGAGGGGCGGCATGCATCCGGCGGATGATGCGGACAAGCCCGTATTCGTAGGGCGGTTCAATATCGGGGCCGTGTCCCTGCACCTGCCCATGATTCTGGCCAAGTCCCGAAAGGAGAGCCGGGATTTCTATGAGGTGCTGGACTATTATCTGAACCTGATTCGCCAGCTCCACATCCGCACCTATGCCTATCTGGGGGAGATGCGGGCATCCACCAACCCGCTGGCCTACTGCGAGGGCGGCTTCCTGGGCGGGCATCTGAAGCTCTCGGACAAGATTAAGCCGCTGCTGAAATCCGCCACCGCCAGCTTCGGCATCACGGCCCTGAACGAGCTCCAGGAGCTGTACAACGGCAAGTCTCTGGTGGAGGACGGGGAATTCGCCATCGAGGTGCTGGAATATATCAACAAGCGGATCAATGAATTCAAGGAGGCGGACGGCAACCTGTACGCAATCTACCTG
>CAMQOJ010000178.1 GCA_947003375.1 uncultured Lachnospiraceae bacterium | reverse complement strand
CCTGGTACATGGAGTTGAAGCGGGCCACCTGGGCAGTGGCTTCATTGATGCGCTCGGTCTTTTTGGCCTCCGCGTCCTTGATGATGCCGTCGGCTTTGGCCTGGGCGGAGGGGAGCTGCTCGTTGCGGTATTTGTTGGCATTGTTCAGGGCCGTCTCCTTGCCCTGCTTGGCGGTCTCCACTGCCTTGAAGGCTTCCATGACCTCCGCGGTGGGCGGCTCGGAGTCCTGGATGGTGATGTTCACGAGCTGGATGCCGATGTCCTGTTCCTCCAGGCGCTTTAGGATCATCTCCTTGATGGAGGCCTGGATCTCATTCTTCCCGGTGGTCAGCACATCGTCCACGGGATAGCTGCCGATTACGGTGCGGATGCAGCTCTGGCTGATGCCCCGCAGGATGTCCAGCGGAGCCCTGGAGGCGTACAGGGCCTTCACGGGATCGCTGTAGCGGTACTCCACATAGAAGTCCACATCGATGAAGTTGAAGTCCGATGTGATCATCAGGGACTCCTCCTCGTCCACCTCGTCGCTCTCCGAATTGTATCCGATGGCGAAGCCCTGGATGGTGGTGTTCACCTTCCTCACCTGCTGGATGAAGGGTATCTTGAAATGGAGCCCGGGCTCCGACACGGCCTGGGCCTGCCCCAGGGTGATCAGCACCGCCTGCTCCTGTTCCTTGATTTCATAGGTGGAGTTCAGGGCCAGCACCGCCAGGACCACCACTGCGGCCACTATGCCCGCAATCTTTCCGGCGGGATTTTTGCCCTTGGGGCCCGGGCCCTGTCCGTCCATGCCGCCGTCCATGGTCTCGAAACCGTTCCTTCTGTTGCGAAAAGAATCACTTTTCATATGCCTTCCTCCTTAATTTATACTGCGCACCGGTTAAAGTTGCAGTACAACCCGCTGCGCGACAGCGCTAAAGGGCAGCGCCTCCGCGGCTTTACCGTTTTAATCAGTCTCCCGATGTTGACTCCATCATACTTTATCTATGTGGAAAAAGCAACAGGAATGCGCGCACATTAGGGAAAGGTATCGTGCGCCGTGATGCAGTTTGGCAATGCGGGCTTTTCTTTTGGCAGAAATTGTGTTACAATGCGTGTAGAAAATCCGGATAGGGACAGACTAGTCAAAAAGAAATCCTTTGGATTTTCAGAAACAGGAGGAGTCAATGATGATGAAAAAGAGATTGGTTGCATTGTGTGCGGTGGCGCTGGCGTTCCTGCTTGCGGGATGCGGCGGGGACGGAGGGAAGGAGAGTTCCTCAGGTTCCGGAGAGAACAGCGTCCAGGAGAGCGTGGAGAGCACGGAGAGCACAGAGAGCGCTCCGGAGGAAAGCCTGCCGGAAGAAAGCGCTGCCCCGGAGGAGTCGGATCCCGCTGACAGCGGTGAGGCCCAGGAGTCGGAGGGCGGGGATGCCCCGGAGGGCGCAGCGGAGGGCTGGAGCCAGGAGATGGAGGATTTGAAGGCCGCGGCGGTGGAGGCGGCGGAAGAAGGGGGCTACTGGCCGGATATGGCGCTGGAGCCGGACATGCTGGAGAATTTTTTCGGGATTTCAGCCGACATGTACGAGGACTACATGGCGGAGATGCCCATGATGAGCGCCCATGTGGATACCCTGGTGATTATCAGGGCGAAAGATGATAAAGTGGAGGCGGTCCGGGAGGCCCTGGAGGCTTACCGGGAGGCCAAGGTCAACGACACCATGCAGTATCCCATGAACCTTGGGAAGATCCAGGCCTCACGGGTGGAGACCATTGGCAGCTATGTGATGTTCGTGCAGTTGGGCGGAGATACCACCCAGGCGGAGGAAAAGGGCGAAGAGGCTGTAGTCGCCCTGTGCCAGGAGAGAAACGACAAGGTGATAGAGGCCGTCCGCGCCAAGCTGCCCTGAGAAAAGGCTGGCCCCAGGGGGGCGCCCCAACGCGTAGTATAGGAGTATACAGGAATGGTTTTCAGCAGCATCGTGTTCCTTTTCCGTTTTTTGCCCTTGTTCTTCCTATTGTATTATCTGGTTCCCGAGAGGATGAAGAACCTCATCCTCTTTTTGGGGAGCCTTATTTTCTATGCCTGGGGGGAGCCGGTGTACGTGCTGCTGATGCTCTTCTCCACGGTGGTGGATTATGTCCACGGGCGGCTGCTGGAGAGGCTTCGGGGGAAGCGTAGGGCGAAGCTGGTGTTATTGTCCTCGGTGGTCATCAACCTGGGGGTGCTGTGCTTCTTCAAATACGCGGATTTCCTGATCGGGAGCCTGAACGCGGTCCTGGGCACAAAGGTCCCGCTGCTCTCCCTGGGGCTGCCCATCGGCATCTCCTTCTACACCTTCCAGACCATGTCCTACACCATCGACGTGTACAGGGGCCAGGCCAGGGTACAGAGGAACCTCCTGGACTTCGGGGTGTACGTGGCCATGTTCCCCCAGCTCATCGCCGGGCCCATCGTGAAGTACCGGGATGTGGAGAAATCCATGCATCACCGCAGGATTACGCTTCCGGACGTCAGCGAGGGGCTGAAGCGGTTCTGCATCGGCCTGGGGAAGAAGGTGCTGCTGGCCAATAACATCGGGGAGCTCTGGGCCTTCGTCAGCGCCATGGACCTGCGCAGGATCAGCATGCTCACGGCCTGGCTGGGCATCGTGGCCTTCGGCTTCCAGATTTATTTCGATTTCTCCGGCTATTCGGACATGGCCATCGGCCTGGGGCGGATGCTGGGCTTCCGGTTCCCGGAGAACTTCAACTATCCCTATATCTCGGCTTCCGTGACGGAGTTCTGGCGCAGATGGCATATCTCCCTGGGGAGCTGGTTCCGGGAGTATGTGTATTTCCCCTTGGGGGGCAGCAGGAGAGGGCTGCCCAAGCAGCTGCTGAACATCCTGGTGGTATGGATGCTCACGGGCATCTGGCACGGAGCGGGATGGAATTTCCTGCTGTGGGGGCTGTGGTTCGCCTTTGCCCTGATGCTGGAGAAGCTGTTCCTGGGGCGGCTCCTGGCATGGCTGCCCAAGGGGATCGGCATCCTGTACACGCTGCTGGTGGCGCTGGCGGGGTGGGTGCTCTTCGCCCTGGAGACGCCGGCAGGCATCTGGAGCTATGTGAAGGCCATGACGGGGACTGGCGTCAGCCTGCTCGACAGACAGGGCGTCTATCTGAGCAGGCAGTATCTGATCCTGTTCCTGGTGGCCCTGGTGGCGTCCACGCCCCTGGCCCACAGGCTGACGGAGCGTCTGAGAGGTTCCCGGACGGGCTTCCATATCGCCCTGTACCGGTTCGGGGAGAAGTTCATCCCGGCGGGCCTGCTGCTGCTGAGCATCGCGGGGATCGTGGACGCGTCCTACAACCCTTTCCTCTATTTTCGCTTTTAGGATCCGGAAATGATTGACCGAATGAGTCAAAAAAGGAATGATCGCACATGAATGAGAAGAGAAGCGCTCTTTTTACCATAATCGTCATCGCGTCTGTGATCGTGGTGTTCACCGCGGCGGATCTGATACAGAAGGACCGCCTTTTTTCGGAGACGGAGAACAGGGTGCTGGCCGCCAGGCCGGAATTTTCCCTGGAGGCCCTTCTGTGGGAGGACTATACGGAGAAGTACGAGGCCTACCTGACGGATCAGTTCGTCAGCCGGGACAAATGGGTGGCGATCAAGACCTACATGGACCTGGCGCTGCAGGAGAAGGAGATCGGCGGGGTCTATCTGGGCTCCGACGGCTATCTGATAGAGAGGCACCTGCCCGGGGACTACTCTGCGGTGCAGGAGTCCAAGAAGATCGCGCTGCTGGATAAGCTGGTCTGGGAGTGGGACGCGGGGGTGATGCTGGTGCCCACGGCGGACAACATCCTCACGGACAAGCTGCCCAGGTACGCGCCCTATTATGACGAAAAGCAGCTTCTGGACCAGGTGGAGAGCCATGTGGGAGAGGAGCATTTCATAGATGTGTACACGGTCCTGCAGGAGCATGCGCAGGAGGAGATCTATTACCGCACGGACCACCACTGGACGTCCCTGGGGGCGGCATACGGCTATGACGCCTGGGCGGCCTACACGGGACGGCGCGGGGGGCGCTACGGCGCGGAGGACATGGAGCTGGTGGCGGAGGGGTTCCTGGGGACGCTGCAGGCCAAGGTGAACCTGGACATGGCGGGGGATCCCATCTACTATTTCCCGGAGACCCTGAAGCGCCCTCTGAAGGTGACCTACGACCTGAAGGTGGAGACGGATACCTGCTACGAAGCCTCCCATCTGGACACGAAGAACAAGTACGGGTTCTTCCTGGACGACAACCATGCCTTCGTGGAGATCGAGACAGGCTATCCCAACCACCACACCCTGTTCGTCATCAAGGATTCCTATGCCAACTGCTTCATCCCCCTGCTGATCCCCCACTATGAGAAGATTTACGTGCTGGATCCCAGGCATTTCAGGGGCAGGCTGTTCGAATTCATGGAGAAATATGAACCGGAGGGCGGCATGGATGTGCTGGTGCTGTACAATTGTATCCATTTCCTGGAGGATTTCGCCTATATAGAGTAGGAACTGCAGGCTTCTTGAAATCAGGGCTTTTCGGAGCTATGGTTTCATGCAATCAAAAGAGAGAGGGGACTGGGATGAAATCAGTGATATTCGACATGGACGGCGTCCTTTTCGACACAGAGGCGTTATGTATGCAGGCATGGATGGAGGTGGCCGCGAAGTGGGGGCTTCCTGATATGGAGAAGGTCTTTCCCCTGTGCATCGGCCTGAACGCCAACGACAGCAGGCAGGTGGTCTTCGATGCCTACGGGGAGGATTTCGACTATCCGCTGTTTCGGGAGCACGCCGGCGCATGGTTCCGGGACTATGTGGGGAAGAACGGCATTCCGGTGAAGCCGGGCGTGAGGGAGATTCTGGAGTGGCTGAAAAGCGCGGGGTACGCGGTGGGGCTGGCCTCCTCCACCAAAAGGGAATCCGTCCTCAGACACCTGAAGCACACGGGGCTGGAGGACTACTTCTCCGTAGTGGTGGGTGGGGATATGGTGGAGCATTCCAAGCCCCTGCCGGACATCTATCTGCTGGCCTGTGAAAGGCTGGGGGTGGAGCCGGGGGAGACCTATGCCATCGAGGATTCCCCCAACGGCATCCGTTCTGCCCACGCCGCCGGGATGTGCCCCATCATGGTTCCGGACATAATCGCGCCCGATGAGGAGATGGGGCGTTTAAGCTACATAATATTGAAGAATCTGGTTGAGGTACGGGACTTCCTGCAGCGCAGAGCGAAGTAAGAAGCCTCGGACACGAAGCGGAACGGAAGGAAAGAAGGGCGGCAGACTGCCGCGGAACTGGTACAGGAAAATGACAAATCTGGGAATCCCACACAACACCATCGAGGTGCTGCGCAGGCACAACTTTACATTTCAGAAAAAATACGGACAGAACTTCCTTATCGACCCCAATGTGCTGCAGAGGGTCATAGACGCTGCGGGAGTGGCAGAAGACGACTGCGTGCTGGAAATCGGCCCTGGCATCGGCACCATGACCCAGCTCCTGGCTGAGCGGGCCGGGAAGGTGGTGGCGGTGGAAATCGACAGGAACCTGATTCCCATTCTGGAGGAGACGCTGTCCCCTTATCCCAATGTGACGGTCATCAATGAGGACATCCTGAAGCTGGATGTGAGAGAGCTTGTCTCCGGGCAGGAGGGACACCCGGTGAAGGTGGTGGCGAACCTGCCCTACTACATTACTACCCCCATCATCATGAGCCTGCTGGAAAGCGGCGCGCCGCTTAAGAGCATTACGGTCATGGTGCAGAGGGAGGTGGCGGAGCGGATGCAGGCGGGCCCAGGCACCAAGGAATACGGGGCCCTTTCGCTGGCGGTGCAGTACTACTCGGAGCCGGAGGTGGTGGCCAATGTACCGCCCAACTGCTTCATTCCCAGGCCTAATGTGGGCAGTGCCGTGATTCGTCTGACCAGGTACGGGACGCCTCCCGTCCAGGCAGCCGATGCCGGGAAGCTGTTTGCCATCATCCGCGCTTCGTTCAATCAGCGTCGCAAGACTCTGGCCAACAGCTTGGGGAATGCGCCGGGGCTGGGAGTCTCCAGGGAACGGGTGGCACAGGTTCTGGAGGAGATGGGGCTTCCCGCTATGGTTCGCGGCGAGGCGCTGACGTTGACGCAGTTCGCGGCGCTTTCGGACAGGCTGTGATTTTTTCTTTTTTATTTTTGACATATATACATTGGCTATGTTACACTAGAGAATAATGGCCGGAGGTATGGGAAGAGGCTTACATATAGATTGCCATTAGGGATAGGGGCGTATTACCTTGGATAAATATGAATATAAAGTAAGATCGGATGAAATAAAGTCCCTGATAGGACAGGGAAATTTTGCGCAGGCTGCCGAAATCGCGGACACCATCGACTGGCGCAGGGTGAAGAGTGTTATGATGCTGTGCACCGTAAGCGATGTATACAAGATAAACAGACGATATGAGGACGCGAAGAACATGCTGCTGCTGGCCTATGAGAGGAGGCCCGGCGGCAGGACTATCTGCTACTCCCTCTGCGAGCTCTGCATCAAGACAGAGGACTTCGTGCAGGCCCTGAATTACTACAAGGACTTCGTGCGGGTGGCCCCCAGAGATACGGGCCGCTTTATTCTGCAGTACAAGCTCTATGAGGCCCAGGAGGTGAGCCTGGAGGAGCGCATCGGCGTGCTGGAGGAGCTGAAAAAGAGGGATTACAGGGAGAAATGGGCCTATGAGCTGGCCTATCTCTACCACAGGGTGGGGCTGGGAACCCGCTGTGTGGAGGAATGCGATGAACTGATTCTGTGGTTCGGCGAGGGCAAGTATGTGGTAAAGGCCATGGAACTGAAGATGCTCCATCAGCCGCTGACGCCAGCCCAGCAAGAGGTGTACGACAGGCGTTTCGAGGAGGCTGTGCCTGGAGAGCCGGAGCCGGAAGAGCAGGATAGCTATGAGGAGGATTACGGGCAGCAGAACGGACAGGATGGGGACTACGGCTGGCAGCCGGAGGAGCAGGGACCGGAAGAGGACGGACGACAGGAGCCTGGATATACGGAAGGAGATGCCCTGGAACCGGAACAGCCGGACGAATTGGATATCCAGGTGAAAACCGTGGATGTGGGACAGTACAATACCATCAATCTACAGGCCGAGCTGGCGGCAGGGCTCCAGGAGGTACTGGGAGCGGATGGCAGCGTACAGGCGGGGGCACTCCCTGCGGAGGGAGCCTCCGGGGCGCCGGAGGATGTGGGCTACCAGGACGTTGGAGAGGAAGAGATAGAAGAGTCGGAGGTGTTCTTCGGCGCTACGGGAGAGATTGACGATGCTTTTCTGGCGGAAGAGGGGACCTTTGAAGAGTCTGAACCGGAGCCGGAGACTGTAAAATGGCAGGATTCGTATGCGGCTTTGGAGCATGCCGAGGGGCCGGATGCGGAGGAGGCCAGGGCGGAGACGGATCGGGAAGACGTGGACGCAGACATTGATGCCCGGCGATCCCCGGAGCAGCATGCGGAGAAGACAGAGGAAGCGCAGATAGATATACAGCCGCCAAGAGAGATGGCGGAAGTGCTCTCCCAGGAGGCAGACGGACAGATTAGCATCGTGCTGCCTGAGAACGCTACTGCGGAGAAGCAGATAACAGGCCAGATGAAGATTGCGGACATTCTGGCGGAATGGGAGCGGATAAAGAAAGCGAGCGAGGCAAAATGCCAGGAGGAGGTGCGCAAGCATGTCCTGAGCCAGACGGGCCCTATGTTCACGGAATTCGATGCCGCTGTCAGGGACGGCCTGTTGGAGCAGCTCGAAAAAGGGGAGGCAGGGCAGACTCAGGCAGAAGGCAGGGAGGCTCAAGGTCTGTCGGAGGCAGGGCGGCAGGATTCCACGACGGAGAGCTATACGGAGTCGGAGAGTACGGATGGGATGGCATACAGCGATGGAGCAGACGGGCAGGGGACCGAAACAGGGGCGGAACCGGAAGCGATAGAGGAGGACGGAACCCGGCCGGAATATGTGGAAGAAGTTGGGTACAGTGACGAAGAGGCGGAATACGGAGGCGAAGCCGGATATGAGGAAGCAACCGAGTATGCCGTAACGGAGGAAGCAGGGTATGAAGGCGCAACCGGGTATGCCGTAACGGAGGAAGCGGGGTATGAAGGCG
>CAMQOJ010000177.1 GCA_947003375.1 uncultured Lachnospiraceae bacterium | reverse complement strand
CTCCCGAATCGTGGGCTCGTCCTCCAGAAACAAGACTCTGTACGCCGTCTCCTTCATCTGCGTCTACCTCCCCCCGGATTCCGCCCGGGAACCGTCTATTCTGTTTACTATTTTACCGCTGTGATATGAATTTCATATGAAGATTGTGTGAGAAAAACCGTCTTTCGTGAAAATGAGGATCAATTCTCCGGAGTCGTCACGATATCCAGGTTCCGCTCATAGGCAGAGGAAGAGAAAGAGGCGGGCACCTCCCCGTTGATCAGAATCTGCACCTTGTTGATATTGCTCAGCTCCACCAGGGAATTGACGATAGAATAGATAGATACATCCGTTGATACGTTATTCACCACATTCAGGACATTTTCGTCCAGGTTCACATAGCAGACTCCGTCCTTGGTCATGACATTGACAATCTTGGTGCCGGGGTTGATGGAAGGGTACAGCCCCTCTATCTGGCCGCTGGGCCCCGCAATCAGCTCCTCCACCACGAAGCGCTCCATGGGCGTATTGGTGGAATAATGCTTCTCCCGGTAAGCGGCGATCAGCTCCGTGCCGCTCTCTCCGGCGAAATAGAGCTTCACCTTCGCCAGCTCGTAGGTGTTGATCTCATTGCCGTCATTGTCGATGAACTGATCCGCGTTCATCCAGCCGATCACATTCCCCTTCCTGTCGGAGAGCTGGTTCCCCTCCACGGTTATCATCACCAGTTTCACATCCGGCAGCTGGGTCAGGGTGCGCACCACCGCCGCCCGCACCAGCACTTCCGTCATCACGGGCAGATTATTGTAGGCGGCGTCCACATCGATGGACAGATTTCCCTCCTCCAGCTTCGTCCCCAGCACCTGGAAGCCCATGTCCAGGGGCGCTTTATATTCCAGCATCTCCGGGCTGGTGGACAGGCAGTCCATGAGCTCCTGCAGCCGCGCGGATTCCTCCGCCGACTGCATCTCCACCTCATGCATCTCCACCTTTGTCTCCGAATTGCTCACATAATAGACCTTCATCCGGTCTGTCTCTTCCGCATCCTCCCGCCCGCAGGCCGCGAGCAGCAATAGGCACATCCACGCCAGCAGGCACCCTGTTATTTTCTTCATTCCGCCACTTCCTATCCTCCCAGAAAACTTACCCTTTTTCCAAAGCCGCGCTGCCGGCCGTATATGTCAGGGGAATCTTCACCGTGAAGCTGGTCCCCTCCCCCTCGATGCTGGACACGGTGATGCTGCCCCTGTGCATCAGGACGGAGCTCTTCGTAATGGCCAGCCCCAGCCCTGTGCCGCCGATTTCCCTGGAATGGGATTTGTCCACTCTGTAGAACCGTTCAAAAATATGTGCCAGAGCGTCCTCCGGAATCCCCAGCCCGGTATCGCTGACCAGAAATGTGAAATACTGATGGTCCGCATCCAGCTCCACCCGCACCCGGCCGTGCTCCTTATTGTACTTGATGGCATTCTCCACCAGATTGGTCATAATCAGGGTCATCTTTACCTCGTCCACCTCGGCCACCACCGGGCGCATGCTCTCGAAGACCACCTCCACGTCCTTTTTCCTGGCAATGGGGCGGAGGCGCTTCAAGATCAGCTCCACCAGGTCGTTCATGTCCAGCGAGGCGATGTTCAGCTCCTGGGCCTTCTTGTCCATCTTCACCAGGGCCAGGAGGTCCGTGATGATCTGGTTCTCCCGGTCTATCTCCGAGGCGATGTCCTCCAAAAATTCCCGGTACAGCTCCGCCGGAGCGTCCCTCTGGGCCAGCAGGGAGTCCGCCAGCACCTTGATGGCGGCCATGGGGGTCTTGAGCTCATGGGACACGTTCTCCACGAACTCCTGCCTGGAATTGTCCAGGGCCCGCATGCGCTTCAGCAGCTGGTTGAAGGCCTCCACGATATGGTCTGTCTCCGCGTAGCCCGGCACGGAAATGCTCTCCTCCCTGTACCCGGCCTTCACCTCGCTGATGGCTTCGGACACCCGGTTGAAGGGCCTGGTCATCACCACGGACAGCACGATCGCCATGGCCGTGATGATCACGATCATCAGGCTCTCCAGAATCAGCGCCTTGCGCCCCAGCACCTCCATGTTCGCCATGATGGACTCGTTGGAGATGCTGGTCAGCATCACCGCGATGATCTCCCCGGTATCGCTGCTGGCGTCCGTGATGAGCGTCGTCATCTCGATATAGCCGTGCTCCCTGTCATAGTTGCTTGTGACCTGCCCCTGGAAGCACTTGATCACCTCCTCGGAGATGATGGTCTTCCCCTCGCTGAGCCCGTAGGTGTCCTTCAACACCTTCAGGCCGGAGTCTATGATCATGACCCGGCCCTCGTACAGGTTCGATATCATTTCCAGCTCCGCGTCGATCACGTCCCTGTACACGCTGCTGGTATAGCCTTCCGGCTTTGTATTGAAATAATTATTGCTGATCAGATGATTCCCCACGATCATCAATTGGTTCTGGACTGTAGAAATGCGCTGCTGTACAGAGCGTTCCTCATAGTTGCCCAGGATTCCATAGCGCATGATGACGCTGGGCACGAATCCCGCCACCAGCACCACCAGGAAGATACGCGTCTGCAGGCTGCGCAAGGAAAGAAATGCTCTCAGCTCTCCGAATATTTTTGCCACCATTTTCCCTACTCCGGTTCCGGTCAAGTTACATGCCTACGCTCAAATCTGGAAGTAGTAGCCCACGCCCCACTTCGTATGCACATACCTGGGCTCGCTGGGGTTGGGCTCTATCTTCTCCCGAAGCCTCCTGACATGCACGTCCACCGTGCGCACGTCCCCGGGGTAATCCGCGCCCCAGACCAGGTGCAGCAGGTTCTCCCGGCTGTACACCTTGTCCGGATTGGCCATCAGGAGCTCTAACAACTCGAATTCCTTGGCCGTAAGCCCG
The DNA here is from genome assembly GCA_947003375.1 of uncultured Lachnospiraceae bacterium. Classification (GTDB taxonomy): domain Bacteria; phylum Bacillota; class Clostridia; order Lachnospirales; family Lachnospiraceae; genus Acetatifactor. The sequence continues at coordinate 5,335 of CAMQOJ010000177.1, read as the reverse complement.
ATCTCCCTCCCGGCGATGAAGGCCCGCCTGCCCTCGCAGTCCAGCCGCATGTCCCCATGCTCCACGGTCTTCGAGGCAGCCGCCTCCCCCATGATGCGCTTGGGCTCCATGCGGCGCATGATCGCCTTGATGCGGGCCTTTACCTCCAGGATGTTGAAGGGCTTGGTGATATAGTCGTCGGCGCCGTACTCCAGCCCCAGGATCTTGTCCATGTCCTCGCCCTTGGCCGTGAGCATGACGATGGGGACGCTGGAGAATTCGCGGATCTGCTGACAGACCTCGAAGCCGGTGAGCTTTGGCAGCATCACGTCCAGCAGGATGATGTCGTACTGATTGGCCCGGGCGTATTCCAGGGCTTCCTCCCCGTCATAGGCGCAGTCCACCTGCATGTCGTCCTGCTCCAAGCTGAACCGGATTCCTTTCACGATCAGCTTCTCATCGTCTACCACCAATGCCCTCTTTTTTGCCATGCCGCTCTCCCGCCGTTTCTGATTTCTATTTTACCGTTATCTTGTCTTTTATCTTTTCGTATGCCGCGGTCTTGATGCCGGATACCTTCATGATATCCTCGCAGGCACCGAACCCGCCGTTGGCCTCTCTGTAGGAGATGATATCCTGCGCCCTGCTCTCCCTGATCCCCGGCAGCGTACAAAGCGCCGCCACGTCGGCGGTGTTGATGTTCACCAGGCCCGGGGCGCTCTCCGCCTCCGCGGCAATCTCCTCCAGGGCCTCGCCCTCTTTGGGGAAATACAGCTTCTGGCCGTCCGATACCCAGTCCGCCAGGTTCACTGCCTCCCGCCCGGCCTCGGCCCCAAAGCCGCCTGCCGCCTTCAGCGCATCCTCCACCCGGCTTCCCTGCGGGATTTCCACCACGCCCGGGTTTGCCACTGCGCCGCACACATAGACACGAATCGTCGTATCCTGGGCTTCAGAAGCGTTTTCGCCCGAAGCTGCGGACTGCGCCGCGGTCCCCGCCTGTCCCGATGCCCGGGACGCCTCCTGCTCTCCTTCCGCCGGGACGTCCGCCGACTCCTTCATTTCTCCGATGAGAATAGCCGTGCCCTTATCGCCGCAGCCGCAACACAACAACGCGCATGCCGTTATCAGGCATACGATTCCAAGATATCTTTTTTTCATCATAGTCCCTTTCCTTTCCAGATTCCCGTCTGATTTTCGAAAAGGGATTGCCTCTCTATGCTGACTCTTTTTATTGTATAGGAAAGCTTTGGTTTTTACAAGTGGCTTTCAGAAATCTTCATGAAAATATTTCTGATATGTTTCCTCAAAGATATGTATGGGGAGATTCCCGGAAGAATGCCCTCACTTCGGGCATTCTTCCGTGTGAAACATAGATTTTCTCAGCGGACGTATTTAGGCCGCTTAGAAAATCTTTTCAGACTTTCCATTTGAAAATGATGATGCCGGCCACCGCCACTGCCATCCCTATGGCCTTGCGCCACTCCCAGGGCTGCCTCTCCACGCCGAACCATCCAAACAGCTCGATTACGTAAGCCACCGCCAGCTGCGCCACCACAATCAGCATCACCGCCCTGGCAGGCCCCAGCATGTCCATGCTCTTGATGACGGTATAGGTGATGAAAGCGCCGATCGCGCCGCCCAGCAGCATGTATTTGGGCTCCACCCGGAATACCTGCAGCAGATTGCTCCTGTCCGTGCAGGCCCAGGCCCCGAGACAGACCGCCAGCGCCGATAACTGCACGAAGGCGCTGGCGGTCCAGATGCTGGAGGCCTTCGTGACCTGTGTGTTGAACACGCCCTGTACGCTCATCAGCGCCCCGGAAATCAATGCAATAAAAAATCCAATCATGGGTTCCACCTTCCTTTTCCTGCTTTCTCTTACAGTGTCTCCCATGATTGGAAAAATATGCGCCTTTTACCTGGAGGCGTCGATCTGCAGCTGTATCTGCGCCGCCAGCTCCTGCACCAGCGCCGTCACGTCCGCCCCGTTCCATACCTTGGAGAACAGGCTCTCCAGCTGCACCCAGAAATTCCCCGTCTCCATCATCTTCGGCAGAGGGATGCTGTCCCCGTAAGCCTGCCGGAAAATCTGCAGGCCGGGCTCGTCCTCCTCCGTCCCCAGCTTGGCGGGCGCTTTCCCCGTCCTGTCGTACAGGGTCCCGGCGCATTCCCCTGCCAGATAGGCCGCAAAGCGGTTGGCCAGCGCCTGGTTCCTGGAGTAGCTGTTCACCGCCACGGCAGTGGTGACGGACATGGTGCGGCTCTTCAGCTCCCCGCTCACCTGGGGCAGCACGGCTATCCCGTAGTCAAATCCGATCTCCCCGCTTTCCTTCGCCCGGGCCAGTCTGGCCGCCGCGTCCGTGGTGGCGATGGTGAACACCAGCTTCCCCTGGCAGAAATCTTCCATGACGGTCTCGTAGTCCACTTTATCGGACTCTATGGAAAAGAACTGGTTCAGGGCCTTATAGACCTCCAGGCACTGAATCGTCTCCTGATTGGCGATATTTATCAGCGAGCTGTCGTCCCCCGCGTCCCCTCCTACAATCATATAGTTCCCCACGATCCAGTAGTTGTAAAAGATGTCCGACACATCCCATTTCATGACGCCCTCCACGCCCTCGGGCACATCGAAGGTATCGGCGATGTGCAGGATATCGTCCACCGTAGCGGGCACCGCGCTCTGGAAATACTCCTCCGTCTTCTGGGCCAGCAATGTCTCGTCCACCTGGATTCCGGATGAATCCTCCCCCGGATCCTCCTGGGCCTCGCCGGTCTCCAGAAGCTCCTTCATGGCGCTCTGGGAAGCCCATTCGCGCAGATAGGTCTCATTGTACAACAGCGCGCTGGTCTCAAAGCAGAGAGGATATGCCACCCGCATCCCCTGATATGTCACCGCCGAAAGGGCCGCCTGGGGGAAATTCGCCTCGTTGCAGATCCCCTCCAGATCCTGCACCTGGGTGGCCAGGCCTGCCAGATAGGCCTTCTCCAGGGAATCGTGGCCAATCAGATAGGCGTCCGGCACCTGGAGGTCACCGGCGGAGGCCTGGCTGATCGCCTCCAGGTACTCGCCCTCCGAGGTCGGCACGGGGATGACCCGCACGCCCTCCCGCTCGCCGAAGGACACTGCGGCGCTATTGATGAAATTCGTCATTCCTTCATCGGAATACCAGAAATAAATCGTCTCTTTTTCGCTCCCCCATGTCATGGGGACTCCTGTCTCCTCCGCGTCCCCCGCGGCGAAGGTGCTTCCGTATAAAACGGCCGTCCCCATGGCCAGCACGGCAGCCACTGCGGTCAGTCTCTTTTTCAGATGCATACCAAACTCCTACTGTACTATCGGCATCGCGCCTGTCCTCAGTCCTCTTCGGGCGGCTCGATGCAGCTCTCCAATATCTCAATCATCTCGTCCACGTTCTCCTTCGAGATGATAAGGGGCGGCACGAAACGAAGGATGTCCGCGCCCGCATTGATCAACAGCAATCCGTTCTCCAGGGCGCGCTCAATCACGTCCCGTACAGGACAGTCGAATACCAGGCCCTGCATCAGGCCCGTTCCCCGCCTCTCTGTAATGCAGTCGTATTTCTCCTTGAGTTCCTCCAGGCGCTGCTCCAGATAGGGCGCCACCTCCCTCACATTCTCTATTATATGGTTCTCCTCGAATAAATCAAGCACTTTTTCCACTGCGGCGCAGGCCAGGGGATTGCCGCCGTAGGTGGTCCCGTGGTCCCCCGCCGCCAGGGAATTCGCCGCCACCTTCTCCGTCATCAGGAACGCCCCCACGGGCACGCCGCAGCCCAGGGCCTTGGCCGTGGTCATGATATCCGGCTTCACGCCGTAGCGCTGCCAGGCGAACATATGGCCCGTCCTGCCCATGCCGCACTGGATCTCGTCCAGGATCAGGAGGATGTCCCGCTCCTCGCAGAGGGCCTTCACCCCCTTCAGGAACTCCTCGGTGGCGGGCACCAGGCCGCCCTCGCCCTGGACGGTCTCCAGAATGATTGCGCACGTCCTGTCGTTTATCAGCTCTTCTACGCTGGCCAGGTCGTTCATCCGGGCGAATTTGATGTTGCCGATCATGGGCTCGAAGGGCTCCCGGTACTTAGGGGTGCCGGTGACGGACAGGGCCCCGAAGGTCCGGCCGTGGAAGGAATGCTCCATGGCTATGATCTCATGGTCTGTGGTGCCGTCCTTCAGATAGGCGTATTTACGGGCAGCCTTGATGGCTCCCTCCACAGCCTCCGCACCGGAATTGGTGAAGAAGACCCTGTCCAATCCGCTGGCCTCCCGCAGCTTCCTGGCCGCGCGGATGGCGGGCATGTTGTAGTAATAGTTGGATGTGTGGATCACCTTGTCTATCTGGGCCTTTAGGGCATCGTTGTACTCCTTGTTGCCATAGCCCAGGGCAAAGACGGCGATGCCGGACACGAAGTCCAGGTATTTTATGCCGTCAGTGTCGTAGAGATAGACGCCCTTTCCCTTTTCGATGACGATCTGGTAACGGTTGTAGGTGTGGAGCAGGGACTGCTCCGCCTCATCGATGTATTCCTGCATGTTCATAGTCATTCTCTCCTTATTACGCTCCCGCTGTTCGCTTGTGCTTTGCGCCGCATGTCCTTTTATGCCGCGTCCGTGCCTCTCTTTGTGCCGTGCCTTCCTTTTTTACTCTGCCTCTTCATCGTCTATGATGGCTGTGCCGATGCCCTGCTTGGTGAAGATCTCCAGCAGCAGGCAGTGTGGAATCCTGCCGTCCAGGATATGGACGCGGCTCACGCCGCCGTGCACGGCAGCGGTGCAGTTGTTGAGCTTGGGCAGCATGCCGCCGCCGATGAAGCCGCCGGATATCAGCTCGTCCGCCTGGGACGCCGTGATCCTGGAGATGAAGCCCTCCCTGGCCTCGTAATTCTTGTAGATTCCCTCCACATCCGTCAGGAATGCCAGCTTTTCCGCGTTCACAGCCTTGGCGATGGCGCAGGCCGCGTCGTCCGCATTGATATTGTAGGTCTGGAAATGCTCGTCCAGGCCGATGGGGGCTACGATAGGAAGGAAATCTTTCTCCAGTAAATCGTATAGCACCTTGGGGTTCACATGGGTGATTTCCCCGACGAAGCCGATGTCCTGGCCGTCGGAATATTTTTTCTCCACCTGGAGCAGGCCGCCGTCCTTGCCGCTGACGCCCACTGCCTTCACGCCCAGCTCCTGCACCATGGTGACCAGGTCCTTGTTCACCTTGTTCAGCACCATCTCCGCGATTTCCATGGTCTCCCCGTCCGTGACCCGCAGGCCCCCTACGAAGGTGGACTCCTTCCCTACCCTGCCCACCCATCGGCTGATCTCCTTGCCGCCGCCGTGGACGATG
>CAMQOJ010000176.1 GCA_947003375.1 uncultured Lachnospiraceae bacterium | reverse complement strand
CCTCGCTGTCAAAGGCCTCCCCCAGCTTGCCCAGCTTGATGTAATGGGCGATGTCGTCCACGCCCTCCTCGCCGAACTGCCCGTCATAGAGCCGCTGGATGGTGTCATATACGTACAGCCCCTCCTGGGCCTTGGTGGTGGACTTGATGTTCCATATGATCAGCCGCTTCCCCAGAGCCTTCGCCACGGCCTCCGCCAGCATGGTCTTGCCCGTGCCCGGCTCCCCCTTGATCAAAAGAGGCTTCTTCAACGCAATCGCGATATTCACGCTGGCCATCAGCTCCTCGCTGGCCACATATTCCCCGGTTCCCTGAAATCCCTGTCTCTCCATAGCGCTACATGTCCCTTCCGCTGCCATTCACGGTCCGAATCCGCCCCGGCCGAACCGCATCCACGCAATTTCCGCCAAAGCCTGTCCGCCCTGTAAATCGCAACCACCTTTCCCTTGAATTTCATTCTCTTTCATGTTACGATATTCTTAATGCAAAATCAAGCAGAAATCATGAAACAAAGGAAAATAAGGTGATATAAAATGTTACAGAACATGTTCGAGCACAAGCCCACCCTTTCTTTCGAAGTCTTCCCCCCTAAGAAGGACGGGGATTTTGAATCCGCTTTTCAGGTGATGGACGCGCTGGGGAAGCTGTCCCCGGATTTCATCAGCGTTACCTATGGGGCCGGCGGGAGCCGCGCCGGCAAGACCGTGGAAATCGCTTCCTATATCCAGAATACCCTGGGGATAGATGCGGTGGCCCATATGACCTGCGTAGGCAGCAGAAAGGAGGATCTGCTCCGGATCGCGGGGGAGCTTAAGCGCCACAACATAAGCCACTGCCTGGCCCTGCGGGGCGACCGCCCCAAGGATATGAGCGACGAGCAGTTCGCCTCCCGGGACTTCGCCCATGCCAACGACATGATGGATTTCCTGCGGGAGCATACGGACCTGCATATGGCGGGGGCCTGCTATCCGGAGAAGCATTTCGAGAGCTTCAGCATGGAGTCCGACCTGAACCATCTCAAGAGGAAGCAGGAGGCGGGGGCGGAATTCTTCATCAGCCAGCTATTCTTCGACAATGACTACTACTATTCCTTCCTGGAGAAGGCGGAGAAGAAAGGCATCACCGTCCCTTTCTGCGCGGGCATCATGCCCATCACCTCCGCCGGACAGTTAGGCACCACCGTCACCCTCTCCGGCTCCAGCATCCCCAAAGCCCTGGCCAATCTGATAGCCGCCTACGGGGACAATAAGGAGGACATGCGCAAGGCCGGCATCGACTATGCCATCCGCCAGATCCGTGACCTTCAGGAGAACGGCGTGAACGACATCCATATCTACGCCATGAACAAGCCCAAGACGACGGCGGAAATCGTTGCGGCGATTTATAGATGACGGCACAGCGCACAAAATCCGGTTGCCACGCCGGACAAACAATGATATAATAGAAGAAGCGACCCTGAAACAGGCAGCGGAAAAAGGAACGAACACAAGGAGGAAACGAATATGTACCATTGTCATATTCATTTCTATTTAGCCGGATTACAGGACAGCCTTTTTGACATCGTAAAAAAGACGGCCCCTTTTGACCATTTCACACATACATTCATGGAAAGCGACAGCCCGCAGGAAGAACTGGCTGCCAAAGCCGATGTGATCATCGCGGACATACAGGCTATGGATACGGAGGAAGCCCTTCGGACGCTCCTTTCCGGCAAGCGCCGGGACGCTGAGCTGATCCTGCTGGCGGACAGCAGCCAGATTGCAGCGCTGGCCCCTGATTTTCCCCATATCAGCGATATCTGGAAGCTTCCCATGTCAGAGGAGGAATTCACCTTCCGCTTCCTGAGATGGCAGCTTGGCAACAAGGCGGACAAGGATTCATGGGAGACGCGCCATTTCCTGGAAGCCACCATCAATCATGTCCCCAATCTGATCTGGTACAAGAACCGGGAGGGAATCCACGAAAAAGTCAACGACTGTTTCTGTCAGACCGTAAACAAGACAAAGCAGCAGGTAGAAGGTCGTGACCATTTCTACATATGGGACGTGGATCCCAACGATCCCGCCAACAATGCCAACGACTGCATGGAATCCGACAATGAGGTGATGAACAGGGAGATTACCTGCGTCTCGGAGGAACTGGTGAAGACCGGCGAAGGGATGAAGCTGCTCACCACCTATAAATCGCCCCTGTACGATCTGGACGGCAGCGTCATGGGCACGGTGGGCGTGGCGATCGACGTGACCCAGGAACGGGCCTATGAAAAGGAAGTCGTCAAGAAGAATCAGACCCTGGAGACCATTTTCACCACCCTGGAATGCGGCGTCATGTGCCACACCCTGGACGGTTCGCGCATCATCAGCGTCAACAAGTCGGCCCTGGACATCCTGGGCTTTGAATCCCAGGAGGAGATGGTGGCCGGCGGCTTCAACATGGTGGCCTCCTCTGTGGTGGATTCGGACAAAGAATATCTCCGGGATGCCATCCAGTCGCTGAAGAAGGAGGGCGACAGCATCGGCGTGGAATACCGCGTCCGGCACAAAACCGGCAAGATTCTGTATATCATGGGCAATATCAAGCTCATAAGGGAAAACGGCAACCTGGCCTATCAGCGATTCCTGCTGGATTGCACGGCCCAGAAGCAGCGTGAGAACCAGGAGCGCCTGGAGAATGAGAGAAGGCAGATGGAGCTGGTTCGCGCCCTGACGGTGGACTACAATCTCGTCTGCTTCTTTGACCTGGACACGGATGCCGGAAAGCTGCTCCAGATCAAGGATAAGGATGCCTCTCTCTTCGGCTCTGTGTTCAGCGGCAGCTTATCCTTCTCCGAAAGCATGGAACTTTATATCCGGGAATTCGTCCATGAAGAGGACCAGGATATGCTTCGGGAATTCCTTTCTCCCGAAAGCATGAAGGAAGGCCTGGTGCAACGGCAATTGTTCTATACGAATTACCGTTCTGTCCAGAACGGCGAAGTGAAATATTATCAGTTGAAGGTGGTGCGGGCAGGCGAGTGGAACACAAGCCACGGCATGGTCCTGGGGCTGCGCAGCGTGGACGAGGAGACCCGCAAGGAAATGGAGCAGAAGGAGCAGCTTGAGGACGCCCTCCTGCAGGCGAACCGGGCCAGCAAGGCCAAGAGCATCTTCCTCTCCAATATGTCCCACGACATCCGCACCCCCATGAACGCCATCGTGGGCTTCACCGCCCTGGCCATGACCCATATAGGCCACAGGGATCAGGTGGAGGAATACCTGAAGAAGATCATGACCTCCGGCAACCATCTGCTGAGCCTGATCAACGATGTCCTGGACATGAGCCGCATCGAGAGCGGCAAGATGCACCTGGATGAGCAGGAATGCAGCCTGCCCGACATCCTCCACGGGCTCCGCAATATCGTTCAGGCGGATATCCGGGCAAAGCAGCTGGAATTCTATATCGATGCGGTGGACGTAATCCACGAGGAAATCTACTGCGACAAGCTGCGGCTGAACCAGGTGCTGCTGAACCTTCTGGGCAATTCCATCAAATATACCGGCCCCGGCGGCCTGGTCACCATGCGGATCCGTGAGACTCCCATGGCGCCTGCCGGATACGCGAACTTCGATTTCACCATCAAGGATACCGGCATCGGCATGAGCGAGGAATTCGTGAGGCGCATCTTCGAGCCCTTCGAGCGGGAGCGCAACTCCACCATCAGCAAGATACAGGGAACCGGACTGGGGATGGCGATCACGAAGAACATCGTGGATATGATGAACGGCTCCATCCGGGTGAAGAGCGAGCAGGGCGTGGGCTCGGAATTCATAGTATCCCTCACCTTCCGGCTCCAGAATGCAAAAAAGGAAGTGCAGGACATTCCGGAGCTGAAGAACTGCAGGGCGCTGGTGGTGGACGACGACTTCAACACCTGCGACAGCGTATCCTATATGCTCCAGCAGATTGGCATGCGCGCCGAGTGGACCATGTCCGGAAAGGAAGCCGTGCTGCGCACCCATCAGGCCTCCATGCGGGGCGACGGGTACTCCGTCTATATCATCGATCTGCTGCTTCCGGATCTGAACGGCATTGAGATTACCCGCAGGATCCGGAAGGAAATGGGGGAGGACGTGCCCATCATCGTCCTGACGGCATACGACTGGGCGGACATCGAGGACGAGGCCCTGGAAGCCGGCGTCACGGCTTTCTGCAGCAAGCCGCTGTTCATGTCCGAGCTGCGAAGCTGTCTGCACTCCGCCATCCACACAGAGGAGAAGGAGGCCGCCGATGCCGCCAGGGACTCCTTCCGCCATCACAGGGGGCGCATCCTGCTGGCCGAGGACAATGAGCTGAATCAGGAAATCGCCACCGCTATCCTGGGCGAGGCAGGCTTCACCATCGATGTGGCGGAGAACGGCCAGCTTGCGGTGGATATGCTGCAGAAATCGGAACCGGGCTTCTACCAGCTGGTATTGATGGACGTGCAGATGCCCGTGATGAACGGCTATGAGGCCGCCACCCGCATCCGCCAGATGGAGGACAAGGCGCTCTCCTCCATCCCCATCCTGGCCATGACCGCCAACGCTTTCGAGGAGGATAAAAAAGAGGCCCTGAAATGCGGCATGAACGGCCACATTGCAAAGCCTATCGATGTGAACAGTCTGCTGGAGACACTGGACAGGATGCTGGACTAATCTTCCATGGAATGCTTTTCTTCCATGGAATGCTCCTCTTCCATGGAATGCGCTTCTTCCATGGAGCGCTCCTCTTCCATCGGGAGCCTGCGCACCATATAGAAGTAGCTTGGAATCAGGATGACATCGGCGCCGATCCAGGCCAGGATTTCCGCATACAGAATACCGTTTTCTCCGAATGACAGGGGCAGCAGCAATGCTGCCCCTGTGCGCATGACGAATTCGGCCACCCCGGAGACCATGGGCAGCACCGTGTTCCCCAGCCCCTGGATGCAGCTCCTGGTCACATGCAGGATATACAGCACAGGCAGGAATACCGCCATAATGGACAGATAGCGATAGGCAATGTCCAGCGCCTCCATGCCCTGTCCCGCGTCCGCAGGCAGGAACCAGGCCAGGATCCATCTCCCGAAGCCCAGCATGGCAGCCATGATGCCCACGGAGGTGATGATGGCGATTCCCGTCCCCACCACCATCCCTCTCCGGATTCTGCGTATCTTACCTGCGCCCAGGTTCTGTCCGGCATAGGTGGTCATGGCATAGCCGTAGGAGGTGGCTGCCACCTCCAGGATTCCGTACAGCTTGTTGGTGGCGGTGAGCCCGGCGATGAACGTGACGCCGAAGCCGTTGACGATGGTCTGTACGATCATCCCGCCCACGGAGATCACCGTGTTCTGGAACGCCATGGGCAGTCCGAAGGTCATGAGCCTGCCGCAGAGGGATCCCTCCAGCTTCCAGTCCTCCCTTCCAAACTGCAGCACCTCAATCTTGCGGATATGCCAGATGCAGTAAACAGCCGAGAAGCACTGCGCGATCAATGTGGCGACTGCCGCCCCCTGCACGCCCCAGCCGAAGCCCATGACGAACAGGATGTCCAGCACGATATTGGTCAGAGAGGCGATCACCATGGCGATCAGGGGCTTCCTGCCATTGCCCAGGGCCCGCAGGATAGCCGCCGCCAGGTTGTACACCATGACCACCGGCAGCCCCGCGAACAGGATGCGCAGATACGCCATGGAAATCGGCCGGATTTCCTGGGGCGTCCTAAGCAGAGACACCACCGCCCCCACTGCCGCTTCGCTGATCAGCGTCAGCGACACCGCGCACACAGCGGCCAGGACGATGGCATTGGTGATGACCTGCCGCAGCTTCCCGTACTCGCCCGCGCCGAATTTCTGGGCCATCAGGATGGAGAAGCCCTGGGCAAAGCCCTGGATGATCCCCAGGGTCAGCCAGTTCAGCCAGTCCACCGCCCCCAGCGCGGCCAGCGCATCCACCCCCAGCACCTTGCCCACCACGGCGGTGTCCACCATGGTGTACATCTGCTGGAAGATGTTCCCCGCCATCAGGGGAAGGGAGAACAGGAGCAGCAGCTTCCAGGGCACCCCTTCTGTCAATGTATTTACATCTTTCTTCTTCCGTAATTCCGTCTGTCCCATGGTCCTCCAAACTCCTCTCTCCTGTCCTATGTCCAGATATCCCGGGCAGACGGGCCGGAGCTCTTCTTCCATGTCCGGTCAGTCAGAAATCATATATCGAGAATCTGTACATAGGGATCTTCTTTGGTGCAGGGCCTCCAGGCCCCCTCTTTCCCGCCCTCCGGATCGCCGTATTTCATGAAATCCGTCCATGCGTCCAGCATCTTTCCGCTCAGCGCGTAGTCCCCCTCTTCCTTGGGCCTCCAGCTTCGCTCCAGGGTGCCGAACATATACCACAGCTCCGAGGAATGGAAGGCCCCTGCGTCGTCCCCCAGCGGGCTCCGCGTGAAATAATATACATAGCCCGGCCTCCTGCCCAGCTCCTCCAGCTTGTGGCTCAGTCCCACGCATCCGTAATACAGTCTGCCCCGCTCCCCGGTCTCCCGCATCTGCGGCGTAGTCCCCAGGTCCTGTGCCGTGGAGCCCATCATATAGGGAATGTCCTTCATCTCCCCCCGCTCCAGCAGGGTGTCGAAATCCCCGTCCAGTATGGCGTGGTCGATGGTAGGGCCGAAGCAGAGCCCCATCCCCTGCCTGCGCTCCAGGAAAGCTCTCTGCATCTCCAGCAGCTCCCCGGCAGGAATGGCACGCAGCTCCTCCAGATCCGCCGCGCCGGTGAGCTCCACGAACTCCTCCCCGGCCTTCTTCGCCTCTTCCATGGTGTGCGTGCCCATCATGCTCTTATAGCCGGAGGCGCTCTGGAAGATGGCCTTTGCGATCCAGTCCTCTGTCAGGGGCGTGCTCACCAGCGCCTGGACGCTCATGCAGCCCGCCGACTGCCCGAATACCGTGATGTTCCCCGGATCCCCTCCGAAGGCCGCGATGTTCTCCCGCACCCAGCGCAGGGCCGCGATCTGATCCATCAGGGCGTAGTTTCCGCTGATCCTGCGCCCGCCGCATCCGGCCTGCTCCTCCTCCAGCCAGGGGTGTGCCAGGAAGCCGAACACGCCCAGCCGATAATTGATCGACACCAGTACGATGCCCCGGCTGCAGTAGGCCTCCCCGTCGAACTCCACCTCATGGCTGTAGCCCTGCAGGAACGCGCCCCCGTGGATCCAGAAGGCCACGGGCAGGTGCTCCCCCGCCTCCCCGGCCGGCGTCCAGATATTCAGGTACAGGCAGTCCTCGCTCCTTGCGGGCATGTACTCCGGATACTGATAGAACTCCTTTCCATAGAAGGACGCCGGATCCAGAGGCACCTGCATGGCCACGCTCCCGAAATGCTCCGCCTCATAGATCCCTTCCCAGTTGTCCGGTTCCTGGGGCGCGGCGAACCTCCTCTCGCCCAGCGGCGGCTTTGCGTAGGGAATGCCTTTGAAGACCGTGTATCCCTCCATGGAGTGCCCCCGCACCAGACCGTATTTCGTCTTTGCCTCAAAAAGTGCCATGTCTCTGCCTCCTCCTTGCCATGTATTTTCCGCGGCTCTCCGAATGGGCCGGAAGGCCCCGTCCCCGGCTGCGTCCTCAATGAACATTGTGACACATCCGCGACAGATAAGTCAATCCCTTTTGTACATTTTTTTTACTAATGAAAGTCCTCATCCCAGCATCACGTCCAGCAGCATCATCACCGCAAAGCCCAGGATGATGCCCATGGTGGCGGAATAGGGAGCCTTTTCCTGGTTCCTCTGGCATTCCGGTATCAGCTCATGGACTGCCACCAGCACCATGGCCCCGGCGGCGAAGGAAAGGGCAAAGGGCAGGATCGTCTCCATATGGACTACCAGCAGCGCGCCGATCACCCCTGCCACAGGCTCCACCATGCCGGAAGCCTGGCCCAGCAGGAATCCTTTCCGCCTGGAATATCCCTCCCGCCGCAGGGGAATGGATACCGCCGCGCCCTCCGGGAAGTTCTGCAGCCCTATCCCCACCGCCACCGTCACCGCGCCCATCAGCTCCTCCATGGAAGCCCCGCCGCCCCGCAATGTCCCGAAGGCCACGCCCACGGCCAGGCCCTCGGGTATATTGTGGAGCGTGATGGACAGCACCAGCATGACGATCCGGTGCAGTCTGTCCCCAGGCTCCCCCCTGTCTCTTATACACATCTCCGAGCCCACGAGACAGATGAGGATCTC
>CAMQOJ010000175.1 GCA_947003375.1 uncultured Lachnospiraceae bacterium | reverse complement strand
TTATCACTGCAAGCTGAGAAGCTTCATCTTCGCCTATCGCTATATAGAGCATTTTTATCCACCTCTACTCTATTTTTTATCTATAATACACCATTCTGTAACTTTTATCATCTCTTTCGGAAAAATTTACAGACTTAGGTATCTGTTGTTCAACTCCAAGCCAAATATTTTGCCGCACTCTTCAAGGATCCAGCCAGTTCCGCTATCAGAGGACACCATCCAAAGAAGAAGCTATAGGGCAGGCGATTATCTGTTGACGCAAAAAAGAAAATAAGTTATGCTGTAGTAGTAAAAAACGACGACAGCCGTACCTTTTAGAAGAAATTTCTTAAAAGTGGAATAAAAGGAAAGAGGTCGCAAGAAGTTGAGGCTTCTTAGCGTAAGCGGAATAAAGCCTGTGGTGAACTTGACGACAGTCGATTACTCACTGCAGGCTATTTTTATAGGAAACGCAATAAGTATTTTCGGCAGGGAAAAGGGATTCTAAGGAACACCAGGTATGGAACACCAGAAACAATGCATCCCATGAGATAGAAGTACCTGACAGAAAGGCATTGCCGGGCGCCGTCACAAGGACAGTCGCCAGGGGAATGATAGAAAGCAACTCCGAACCGTACATAAGCAATGAGAATGCAAAAGGAGAAAAAGTGGAGAATTTCGCAGTCATCGACACCGAAACAAACTGGAATGACGAGGTAATGTCAATCGGCATCGTAATCGCCGACGGGTCAACCAAAGAAAAAATCGCCTCAAAATATTACATAATCACCCCGGAATACAGAGTGGGAGGAATGTTCTCGCATGAACTGAGGTCTTCCGAAAACGAAGCCCGCATCACAGACAGAAAACAGGCATTAGGAGAGCTGAAACAGTGGATGGACTCTTACCAGGTGCGGAAACTTTTTGCCTACAATGCGACCTTTGACAAGAAACATCTGCCGGAATACGCAAGCTACCAATGGTACGACATCATGCGCCTGGCGGCATACCAGCAGTACAATAAAGCGATACCGGCTTCCGCGGAGTGCTGCAAAACCGGCAGACTGAAGCGCGGATATGGCGTCGAAGATATCCTGAAAATGCTGAGTAGGAACAACAGATACCGCGAGACACATAACGCCGTTACAGATGCGGAAGACGAACTGAAAATCATGAAGCTGCTTGGTTATGGGATAAGCGAATATGCTGCCGCGCTTATCTAGGCCGGAGAGAATCCGATTAGGGAACAACAGAAAAGAAAGGCGCATATCACCCAGGATACTGATTGGCAATCCACCGGAAGGCTTCGCCCGGGTCGTCCTCCTGGCCAAGCGGCTCTGACCTGGTTCTGTGCCGCACTGCCGGATTTCCGGTTTCCAGCAGCCAGAGTATGGAAGGCGGGCATTCCCTACTTCCATGGTATATCGCAGTAGCATCGTCCTTCTGCGTCATCCACATAAATCCTGTACCTTTCCTTCTCAGGATACTCCGGCAGAGTACAGACCGCGTTTCGGATGATATATTTGAACAGCAGGTTATAGGTGTCGCCCTGGGAGATTTTGCCGTTGGACAGCCGACCGGTAATCCACCCTCTTCTCAGGAGCTGCACCAGCCATTCCTTCTTCTGCCCAAGGAGGCTCCGCGTCTTCTCATTGTCGATATCCGTGAAGGCCATCAGCAGATAGGAGAGGGGAATCCCCTTCTGGGACGCCGCCTGCCCGGGCCCGAAGGCAAGGAACCTCTCCCCCAGAGGCCCCAGCAGCTTATCTATTCATGCCTCATCCACAGGCCGGACGGATGCCAGGAGGCGCAGCACGCATATCCCTGCGGTGACGCACTCGCTCTGCGTACAGAAATTCCCGAAACAGGTCTTCCGAAACTATACCACATTGAATATGACAACTGCACGTCATATTTCCCAGCCATTCTCTGAAATTTTCCCTTGCAATTCCGCCCTGGCCATGTTACCCTAATAGAAGCAGGGAATAAAAGTCTGAAGCATTCTGAAGGCGGTAGTGCTGTTTCTGTAATTCATGGCAATGGAAGGCTCGGGAAGCGTATTCCATTGTTCCGAATTTTCTGCCAGGCGGCAGCCTGTACCCAGAGAACTGAAATCGACAGAGTGCAATAGAGAGATTGTGCCATGCTTTATGATGGAAGAGGGTCATTCCATAAAAGAGAGGCATTCCATGGAAAAAATGTATTCCATAGAAAAAACGCATTCCATAGAAGAAAAGCATTCCATGGAATAAAGCTATTTTTATGGCAGAAAAACGTCCCGGCATCCTTTAAAAATAATTGAGGAGAGAATGGATTTATGGAAGAGAACCTTATGACACAGACTGCGTTTGATTCGGCTGACGAAGCGCCGGAGACGGAAGAGAACCCTTCCGAGGCACCTACGGCATACGACAGGATATACCTGATAGACAGCGAGAACATCAGCGATGAATGGGTAGACCTTCTGGACACCATGGGCCAGCGGGACGCCATTTTCGTATTCTACACAGGCAAGAGCACACATATAAACTGCGAGCGCGTGTACAAGCTGATGCGGCACGGCATGGGCAGGGTACAGTGGATTAAATGTTTTGAGGGAAATAATGCCCTGGACTTCCAGCTCGTCACCGAGCTTGGGGCGAAGATTTCCAAAGGGGAAGCCGCAGAATATATCATCGTCTCCAGGGATAACGGCTACAATTGCGTAGTCAGATATTGGAAGGAAAGGGGAATCACCGTATCCAAAAAGGGGACAGTTATGGCGAAGAGGACAGAAGAGCCAGGGGAGGCGATTCCTGCGGCAGGGCTGTTCTGCGGGGAAAGGGAAGCGCCCCTGGAGGAGCCAGAGAAAGCTGCGTCTGACGAGAATTTCCTCCATGTATTATTGAAATCGGTGGACATCATGGACAATAGTCTGCTGTACGGAGCGCTGACCGCCTTTGAGGGCATGACGGTAGGCGCAGAGGAGTACCGGCGGCTCAGGGATCTGGACGAAGAAGACAAGGAGACGCTGCGAGGGCTGTTGCTGGAGGACAGGCACGAGAGGGGCGTGAATTATGTCAGGCTCCTGGCGCACAGGAACGGCTGGGCCGCAGACGACGCGGAGGAGCTGTACCAGGCTATCCTGAGCGGCCCTAAGAAGAATAAGGCCAAATATCGAAAGGCCCTGGCAGAGAGATTTGGGAAGGAGCCGGGGGAACGCTATTACCTCGTCACAAAGAGCCATTATAATTACGTGAAAAAGATATAGGGCCAGGCGCGAAAGAAGGACGGGCTTTGGAAGGAAGCGATGCCATATGGGAAAATTGGACAGACTGAGCATATACATAAGCATGATTCTGCGCCACAGGCCCCAGGAGGCTCACATCACCCTGGATGAACACGGATGGGCCGACGTGGAGGAGCTGCTGGCGGGAGTCGCCGGCACCGGCAGGGAAATCGACAGGGAAATGCTGGAGGAGATTGTTGCCACGGACAAGAAGATGAGATACAGCTTCAACCAGGATAAGACCCTGATTCGGGCGAACCAGGGCCACAGCATACCGGTGGACGTGGAACCGAAGGAGCAGGAGCCGCCGGAATTCCTGTACCACGGTACTGCCGCGGCGTTCCTGGAAGCCATAAGAGCGGAGGGCATAAAGCCCATGAGCCGTCTCTATGTGCACTTGTCAAAGGATGGAAAGACTGCCCTGACCGTGGGGAGACGTCACGGGGAGCCGGTGGTCTTAAAGGTACACAGCGGTGAAATGTATGGAGCCGGATGCCCGTTCTATCTGTCAGAGAACGGCGTATGGCTCACGAAAATGGTAGCGCCGGGGTACTATGAGGAAATGGAGCTGCAGGAACAGGAAATCGGCTCGGTTCCACATACCTGAGCCTGGATCATTGAGGGACCCGGACAGTGCAGCTCCCGGCCAGCGCGCCCACCCAGACAGTGCGGCTCCCGGCCAGCACGGCTACCCAGACAGTGCGGCTCCCGGTCAGCGCGGAGTCCGGACGGAGCGGTTCCGGGTGTCCAGGCCGGTGCGCCACAGAAAATCCCAGAATGACAGAGGAGAATCAGAGACAGAATGACCGCAAGAGAAGCCCTAAAACATTTCTTCGGCTATGACTCCTTCCGGAAAGGCCAGGAAGACATCATAGCGTCCATCACGGCAGGCCGTGACGTGCTTGCCATCATGCCCACAGGCGCGGGCAAGTCCATATGCTATCAGGTTCCGGCGCTGATGCTGCCCGGCATTACCCTCGTGATATCGCCCCTGATCTCCCTGATGCAGGATCAGGTAAAAGCCCTGAACGAGGTGGGCATCCACGCCGCGTTCATCAATTCCTCCCTGACAGAGGGGCAGATTAGACGTGCGCTGGCCCTTGCGGCGGAGGGTGCCTACAAGATTGTCTACGTAGCCCCGGAGCGGCTGGAAAGCTATGACTTTCTGGAATTTGCGGGAAACGTGGAAATCTCCATGGTGACCGTGGACGAGGCCCACTGCATCTCCCAGTGGGGACAGGACTTCCGCCCCAGCTATCTGAAAATCGTGGACTTCATCCGAAACCTCCCGAAAAGGCCCATCGTCAGCGCCTTTACCGCCACAGCCACGGAGGAGGTGAAGGAGGACATCCTGTGCATCTTAAGCCTCATCGACCCCTATGTGACAGTGACAGGCTTCGACAGGGAGAACCTGTATTACCGGGTGGAGAGCATCCGGAAGAAAGACGAATTTGTAATAGACTACATAGCGGCCCACCCGGAGGACAGCGGCATCATCTACTGCGCCACCCGGAAGAATGTGGACAAGCTTTTCGAGACCCTGTTCAAAAGGGGCGTCCCCGTCACCAGATACCATGCGGGCATGGACAATGAGGCCAGGAAGAAGAGCCAGGACGACTTCATCTATGACCGCGCCCCTGTCATCATAGCCACCAACGCTTTCGGCATGGGCATCGACAAGTCCAACGTGAGATACGTCATCCACTACAACATGCCCCAGAGCATGGAGAACTACTATCAGGAGGCCGGCCGCGCCGGGCGGGACGGGGAGCCGTCCCAGTGCATCCTGCTCTTCTCGGCCCAGGATATGGTCATCGACAGGTTCCTGCTGGAGAAAAAGGACTTCTCCGGCCTGGACGAGGAGGAGACGGAGCTGATAAAGCAGCGGGACATGCGCCGCCTTCAGGTCATGGAGGGGTACTGCCGGACTGCCGGGTGCCTGCGCAACTACATCCTCAATTATTTCGGGGAAAAGGCCGTCATGCCCTGCGACAACTGCGGCAACTGCCACCGGGAATACCAGGAGCAGGACATGACAGCCCAGGCCAAGCAGGTCATCAACTGCGTGGCGGAGACAAAGGGCCGCTATGGGCTCACCATCGTCCTGGGGACTCTGATGGGGGCGGACAGGGCAAGGCTGCGGGAGCTGGGCACCGTGGAGTATAAGACATACGGGGCGCTGAAGGACTACAGGGAGCCCCAATTGCGGAGCCTGATCAGCCAGATGGTGGAGGAGGGCTACCTGTACCAGACCCAGGAGCAGTACAGCGTGCTGAAGATGGGGGACATCGCCCCTCTGCGGGATGAAAGCACCCGGGTGATGATGCGCATTTACCAGGAGAAGGAGCCGGAGAGGGGACTGGAGGGAAGGAATCAGGAGAAAAGCAAGACTCCCCGCAGGAGCACGGACGCCCTTACCTCCGCAGGCTACGACCTGTTCGAAGTGCTGCGCAGGCTCCGGCTGGAGATTGCCAGGGAGGAGTCGCTGCCGCCGTATATCATCTTCAATGACAAGACGCTGATTGACATGTGCATAAAACTGCCGAAAACCGCAGAAGATTTATTGAAAGTCTCCGGTGTGGGGGAAAGAAAGCAGGAGAAATACGGGGACAGGTTCTTAAGCGCCATCGAGTCTTTTGTGGAATCCCACCCCCATTCGGTGACCGCCATCCAGGCCCAGGAGGAGGCGGACGGCGACGGGGATGGCAAGCTTTCCGGGCGACAGGAATCGAAATCTTCTGCCGAGCCAAAGTTCGACAGAGCGGAGTTCAACCGGGCGAGGAACCGTCCGGACGGGGCGGGCGCGGCCTGGAGCGCGGAGGAGGACGAGCGGCTGAAGCAGGAGTTCCAGGAAGGAATGACCATGGCGGAAATGGCCAGGCAACACAGCAGGACCAGAGGCGGCATCAAAGCCAGGCTGAAAAAGCATGGATTGATAGAGATGTAGCGATAAAATGGAATGATAGAAATGTAGCGATGACAGAGGCAGAAAAGGAGGAGACAAGTATGTTGGAGACAGGAACAAAGGCGCCGGATTTCGAGCTGCCGGATCAGAACGGGGAGATGCACAAATTGTCGGATTACGCGGGGAAGAAGGTAATCCTGTATTTCTACCCCAAGGACAACACCCCGGGATGCACCAAACAGGCCTGCGGCTTTTCGGAGCGGTATCCCCAGTTTACGGAAAAGGGAGCGGTGGTGCTGGGAGTCAGCAAGGATACCGTGGCATCCCACAAGAAGTTCGAGGAAAAGTACGGCCTGGCGTTCACGTTGCTGGCCGACCCGGAGCGGAAGGTCATCGAAGCCTACGATGTGTGGAAGGAGAAGAAGAATTACGGCAAGGTTTCCATGGGCGTGGTGCGCACCACCTACCTGATTGACGAGGAGGGCATCATCATCAAGGCCAATGACAAGGTAAAGGCGGCGGACGACCCGGAGAAGATGCTGAACGAAGTGTGAACGGAATGAAGATTTTCTAAGCCCGCAAAATCAAGGGCGCGGAAAGCTTACAGGGAGACGCGATGAAGATTATTTTGTCACCGGCCAAGAAGATGAAGGTGGATACGGACAGCCTGGAGCCTTTGGGGCTGCCGCAGTTCGTGGAGCAGGCTGACGGCCTTCTTTCCTGGCTGCGGAGGCAGTCCGGAGAATATCTGCAAGGCCTTTGGAAATGCAACGACAGCATTGCCAGGGAGAACTTTGACCGCATTGCACATATGGACCTGCGCCAGAACCTGACCCCGGCAGTGCTGGCCTACGAAGGGATTGCCTACCAGTATATGGCACCCGCCGTGTTCGAGAGGGAGCAGTACGAATATGTGCAGGAGCATCTGCGGATCCTGTCGGCATTTTACGGCGTGCTGCGCCCCATGGACGGCGTTGTGCCCTATCGGCTGGAGATGCAGGCCAGGGCCGCCGTGGACGGGCATAAGAACCTGTATGAACTCTGGGGCAGCAGGCTGTACGAGGCGGTTCGGGACAGCAGCGGGCTTTTGATAAACCTTGCCTCCAGAGAATATTCGAAATGCATCGAGAGATACCTGACGAAGAAGGACAGGTTCATCACCATTACCTTTTGCGAGGAATCGGGCGGAAAGCTGGTGACAAAGGGGACTTACGCCAAGATGGCCAGGGGCGACATGGTGCGGTTCCTGGCAGAGGAAAAGATAGAGGAACCTGAGGAGCTCAAGCGGTACAGGAGGCTGGGGTACGCGTTCCGGGAGGAATTGTCCACGGAGATGGAATATGTCTTTGAAAGAATGAAGACAGATACATAGTCTATTGAAGGTTCATAGCCATAAGGCAGGGAAGGGGCGAGGCCCGGTATGATAAAGATAGCGGTCTGCGACGATGACGAAAAGATTCTGGGGGAGACCCTGGAGCTGTTACGACACTATAAAAAGCTTCCCCTCTCCGCGGATGCCTACACCAGCGGGGAGGCCCTTCTGGCGGCGGGAAAGAAATACGACATCCTGCTGCTGGACATCGACATGGAGGGGCCCAACGGCATCGAGACCGCCCGGCGCATCCGGGAGGTGGACAAGGAGGTGAAGCTGATTTATGTCACCAATTACAGCGACTACACCATCTTCGCCTTTGGGGTGCATGCTTTCGCCTATCTGCTCAAGCCCCTGAAAGCGGAGGAGCTCTTCGCCCAGTTGGACGAGGCCCTTGCCTATGGGCTGGCGGGGCCGGAGCCGGAGCTGGAGTTCCTGGCGAAAGAGGGGATCGTCCACATCGTGCCCTCCCGGATCCTGTGCTTCGAATATCTGAGCCGTCAGGTGCTGATGTACACTGAGGAGCGGGTCTGGCATTTGAAGCGCCAGATCACCGAGCTGGCCCGGGAGATGGAGGGCTACGGGTTCGCCATGCCCCACAAGAGCTTCGTGGTGAACCTATATGCGGTACAACGTATCCATGGATATGAAATCACGCTTACGGACGGGAGGATAATCCCCCTGTCCCAGAAGAAATCCGCCGGGTTCCGCAGGGCATTGAACGAATATCTGGCGGGAGAGAGGGGGCGGGC
>CAMQOJ010000174.1 GCA_947003375.1 uncultured Lachnospiraceae bacterium | reverse complement strand
GAAGGCGCAACCGGGTATGCCGTAACGGAGGAAGCGGGGTATGAAGGCGCAACCGGGTATGCCGTAACGGAGGAAGCGGGGTATGAAGGCGCAACCGAGTATGCCGTAACGGAGGAAGCGGGGTATGAAGGCGCAACCGGGTATGCCGTAGCAGAGGAGGAAGCAGGGTACGAGGGTACAACCGGGTATGATGTAACGGAGGAGGAAGCAGGGTACGAAGGCGCAACCGGGTATGATGTAACGGAGGAGGAAGCGGGGTACCAAAGCGCAACCGAGTATGGTATGGCAGAGGGCGTAGAGGGATTTGAGGACGCAACCGGGTATGCCGTAGCAGAGGAGGAAGCGGAATACGAAGGCGAAATCGAGTATGCCGAAGCGGAGGATGGATATGAGGGGGAAGCCGAATATGCCATAACGGAAAGGGAAGCCGGGGAGGAAGCCGAATACGAATTCGAGTATGTGGAGGAACTGGAATATGAGGACGAGAATGTTCCGGAGGAAGCGGGATATGGGGACGCAGACCAGTTCTTGGAAGCGGACGATATTCCGGAAGCGGACATGATCGAAGCCACAGAAGAGATAGAAAATATAGATGAGATAGATGAGATAGAAGAAATAGATGAGATAGAACAAATCCAGGAGCAGATAGAGAAAGCGGAGGAAGACGGGCCGGTTCAGACAGGTGGCTTCAAGGCCGCTAAGGAGTCCAAAGCGGAAAAGAAGGCCGCTGGAAAGGAAAGGCTTCCCGTGGAGCGCGACCAGGCAAAGGTCAGGGGCCTGACACGGGAGGAGAAGGAGCTTTTCGCCCCCTTTATCCAGAACCGCCGTTCCAGGGAGCAGCTGGTGAAGGCCCTGGACAGTCTCAGCATGGCCGCCTATACCGGAAACCTGATCATCACAGGGGAAGAGGGCATGGACACGATGACTTTGGCCAAGAACATCATGCGCGAAGTGCGCATGACGGACAGCAATTTCTCGGGCAAGGTAGCCAAGGTGTCCGGC
Organism: uncultured Lachnospiraceae bacterium; assembly: GCA_947003375.1. Classification (GTDB taxonomy): domain Bacteria; phylum Bacillota; class Clostridia; order Lachnospirales; family Lachnospiraceae; genus Acetatifactor. The sequence goes on along the minus strand of CAMQOJ010000174.1, from coordinate 7,281 downwards.
AGGGGGCTGAACGAGAAGGACGTGGCTCAGACCCTGGAGCAGCTGGGCAATGGCGCGTTGATTATCCAGAAAGCTTCCGGCATGAGCACCCAGACGGCGGCCATGCTCCACAGGCAGCTGCAGCATGAACGCTTCGGCATCATCGTGGTTCTGGAGGATTCGGGAAAGGCCATGAAGAAGCTGTTCCTGGGCACACCGGATTTGTATGGCGATTTTACCGCACGCATCGACCTGGAGGCGCTGAGCAATGACTCTTTGGTGGCCTTCGGGAGGCAGTATGCCCGGGAGAAGGAGTTCTCCATCGACAATCTGGGAATCCTGGCGCTGCACACCAGGATTGAGGAGCTGCAGACCATCGACCATGTGGTGACGGTGATGGAAGTGAAGCAGATTGTGGACGAGGCTATACGTCATGCGTCCAGGAAGACGCTGGCCCATTTCTTCGATGTGCTCCTGGCAAAACGATATGATGACGAGGATATGATTATACTGACCGAAAAGGATTTTGCTGCATGAAAGGTGGGATAGAAATGGCAGGAAAGGCAACTGCGAAGACAGCAAAAAAGACAGCGGGAAAGGCGAAGGCGAAGACGCCAGCCAGGACAGCGGGAAAGGTTCCGGGGACAGAGAAGGTCTTCATCTCGGAGGCCGACCAGTACCTCTTTTCCCAGGCGACCCATTATGACATCTACAAGAAGCTGGGGGCCCATGTGTCTGAGGAGAGGAAGAAAAAGGGCGTCTACTTCGGCGTCTGGGCGCCCAATGCCAAGGAAGTGCATGTGATTGGCAGCTTCAACGGCTGGGACGAGGAGGCGCATCCTATGGAGAAGCTGGGGCCTGTGGGCATCTGGGGGCTGTTCGTTCCAGGGGTAAAGACCGGGGAGATGTACAAGTTCATGATTATGGCCCAGGACGGCAGGAAGATATATAAGGCGGATCCCTTCGCCAACAGCGCGGAGTACAGGCCCGGCACCGCATCCATCATCACGGATTTGAGCGGCTATCCCTGGGGAGATGCAAAGTGGATGGAGGCCCGGGACGGAAAAGACGCCCAGAGGCAGCCCATGGCAATCTATGAATGCCATATCGGCTCTTTCATGAAGCATCCTGATGGGAAAGAGGGCTTCTACAATTACCGGGAGTTCGCGGATAAGCTTGCGGATTATCTCAAAGAGATGCGATATACCCATGTGGAGCTGATGGGCATCCTGGAGCATCCCTTCGACGGCTCCTGGGGCTATCAGGTGACGGGCTACTATGCGCCCACCTCCCGGTACGGAGCGCCGAAGGACTTCATGTACCTGGTGGATAAGCTCCATAAGATGGGCGTGGGCGTGATCCTGGACTGGGTGCCTGCCCATTTCGCCACGGATGCCCATGGCCTTGCGGAATTCGACGGGGAGTGCATCTTCGAGCATCCGGATCCCCGCCTGGGCTCCCACCCGGACTGGGGGACCAAGATATTCAACTACGGCAAGCCCGAGGTGAAGAATTTCCTGATTGCCAATGTGCTGTTCTGGCTGCGGGAGTTCCACATAGACGGCATCCGGGTAGACGCTGTGGCGTCCATGCTTTATCTGGATTACGGAAAGCAGGACGGCCAGTGGGTGCCCAACAAATTCGGCGGAAACCAGAACCTGGAGGCCATCGAGTTCTTCAAGCATCTCAATTCCGTGGTGCGAGGGACTTACCCCGGCTTCATCACCATCGCCGAGGAGTCCACGGCCTGGCCCAATGTGTCCGGCGACATCGGCGGGGAGGGGCTTGGCTTCTCCTTCAAATGGAACATGGGCTGGATGCACGATTTCTGCGAGTACATGAAGCTGGATCCCCTGTACCGGAAGGGCAACCACTATGCCATGACCTTCGCCATGAGCTACAATGAATATGAGAAATACATACTGCCCCTGTCCCACGATGAGGTAGTGCATCTCAAATGCTCCATGGTGAACAAGATGCCGGGCTACAAGAAGGACAAATACGCCAACCTGCGGGCGGGCTATGCCTATATGTTCGGCCACTGCGGCAAGAAGCTCCTGTTCATGGGACAGGATTTCGGCCAGGAGCGGGAGTGGAGCGAGGAGCGGGAGCTGGACTGGTTCCTTCTGCAGGAAGAGGAGAACCTGGGGCTGCAGACCTACGTGAAGGAGCTTTTGAAGCTGTACCGCAAGTACCCCGCTCTCTATGAGACGGACGACAGCTGGGCCGGCTTTGAGTGGATGAATGCCGACGACGCGGAGAACAGCGTCTATTCCTTCGTGCGCAAGTCCTCTAAGGGCACACAGAACCTGCTGTTCGTGCTGAACATGACCCCGGTGAAGCGGGAGGGGTACAGAGTGCCGGTGCCCTCTACCTCCACCCGGAAGAAATATAAGCTGCTGCTCAACAGCGACGAGGCGCGCTTCGGCGGCTGGGGCAATGAAGTGCAGAGTGAGGTCGCGGTGGAAAAAATTCCCTGCCAAAACAAGGACTACTCCATCTGCTTGGACATTCCTCCCTACGGGGCGGCGGTATTCCTGTTTTAATGCGGGGGCGGCTAAAGGTTTTTCATGATTTTACCGAAATAAAGAGCAGGTGCGGGGGATGCGCCTGCTCTTTTTCTTTTTTCATATTTGACATTTTTTACATACCACTATTTTTTCGATAGGAGATACGATTTTGAAGATATCATTCAACGAAAAGGCAATCAAGGAGGCGGAGCGCAGACGGACGGAGCAGAACCGCGAGGCCCAGCAGACATCCGCCACGGCAATGGGGCAGACGGCTTTCGCCGACATGTTCGGCAGGCAGGAGGATGGCATCCTGGCAGCAGGGGGCGAGAAGGGCAAGAGCCTGATCGAGCTCCAGGAGGAGGCCGGCAATGTGGACGTGGCCGTCCAGAGGGACTATATGACAGTCATGTCACATACCATGTCCGAGGAAGACTATGCCAAAATGCAGGAGGAGGGCTTCGACCCGGGCGCGATGGATCCGGAGGATGTGGTGACCATCGTAGATAAGATCAAGGCGGAGCTGGTCCGGGCGGGCAAGAACATCGTGGGCTACACGGACGACATGGATGTGAGCAAGCTTACGGCGGCGCTGGGCAGCGAGGTGCTGGCCAGGTCCGTGGTGGACAGCTTCCGGGAGGCGGACGTGCCGCTGACGAAGGAGAACCTCTCCGCGGTGTCCCGGGCCTGGGCCATGAATGCGGAGCTGGCCCCTCTGGGGGAGGGCTCCTACAATTATCTGATAGACAATGAGATGGAGGCGGAGATCTGGAACCTCTATCTGGCCCAGAGCAGCGGCGCGGACAGAGGCGGGAATTCGGCTAAGTTCTACGCGGAGGACGTGCAGGGGTATTACGCCCAGAGCGCGGGCCGGGGCCAGGACAGCGGGCTCCAGGGGCAGATCGACCGGATCATAGAGCAGGCGGGAGGCCAGGTGAACGAGAAAAGCCGCATGAACGCGGCATGGCTCCTGGACAAGGGCCTGCCCCTGACGGCGGAGAACTTAAAAAGGCTGGAGGCGCTGCAGGGGATTGAGCTGCCCATGACGGAGGAGAAGTTCGCGAAAGCGGCGGCCGCCGCGGTGGCGGAGGGCAAGGATCCCGTCCATGCCTCCTTCGGGGAGAGCGGCGGGAACCTGTACGAGCGGGCGGCGGCCATCTCCGAATTCTACCACAGCAGCGAGCTCTGGGAGGCCACGGTGGGGGACATCACCGCCAGGAGGCAGTTGGAGGAGGTGCGCCTGCGGATGTCCGCGGAGGTGAACGTCCGGCTGCTGCGCAGCGGCTTCTCCATCGACACGGAGCCCATGGTGGAGCTGATCGAGGCCCTGAAGCGGGCGGAGTACCAGCTGGCCAACCAGTATTTCCCCAGGGACAACATGGCTGTGGAGAAGTACCAGAACTACCAGAAGGCCAGCAATGTGGCGGGCCAGCTGCCCGGACTCCCCGCGGACGTGCTGGGCATGTTCGCCAAGGGAGAGGGCTCGGCGTCCCTAGAGACCATCTATAACGAAGGCAAGGCGATGCAGGCCGCCTATGAGAAGGCTCAGGCAAGCTATGAGAAGCTGATGACAGGACCCAGGAGCGACTTGGGCGACAGCATCGACAAGGCATTCGCCAGCGTGGACCATATCCTGAAGGATCTGGGCGTGGAGCTGACAGACGAAAACCGCAGGGCCGTGAGGATTCTGGGCTACAACCAGATGGAGATGAATCTGCACAACCTGGAGGCCGTCAGGGATGCCGACAGGCAGGTGCAGGGCGTCCTGGAGAAGCTGACCCCCGCGGCCACGCTGAAGATGATCCGGGACGGCTTCAATCCTCTGGAGAAGAGCTTCGGGGAGCTGGAGCAGTATTTCAAGACCCTGCCGCCGGAGTACAAGAAGGAGGCAGACAGCTACAGCCGGTTCTTGTACGGCCTGGAGCGCAACAATGAGATCACGCCGGAGGAGCGGGAGAGCTACATCGGCATCTACCGTCTGGTGCGCCAGTTGGAGAAGGCGGAGGGCGCCGCGGTGGGCGCTCTGGTGAACTCCCAGACGGAGATCCACTTCTCTAATCTGCTCTCCGCGCTGCAGAGCAGCAGGAACAGGCCTTTGGACATGAGAGTGTCGGATGAGACCGGAGACAGGCTTAAGCTCATGCGCAAGGGGGAGAGCATATCGGCCCAGATTTCCAAGGCGTTCAATAAGACTGTGCGGGAAATCCGCGAGGCCAATGCAGCGGCGTCCAGCATAGAGGAGGCCGGGCTGGAGGCGCGGCTGCGGGAGACGAACAGGCCCGGAGGCCAGGCGGAGCGGCAGGCTGCGGCGGAGGGCACATCTTCCGGGGCGGACAGTGCCGCCGGACGGATGGACGGGGCCCGGACAGCCGCCGTCGAAGAGAATCCGGCAGTAGCTTCGGCAATGTCCGTTGGGGCAGCCCGGGATACAAGGGCAGCGGTCTCTGCCCCGTCAGAGCGGGCTGCTCAGGCGTCCGGGGCTGCCCAGGTGGCTGCGGCAGCCGCCCAGATGGCAGCAGGGGCCCGGGCGGCAGTGCCCCAGCCGGAAGCCGTGGCGGCTCAGACAGCGGACAGCTCCCATGCGGAAGCTGTCTCCGAGGCGCTGGTCAAGGCGGCCAACGATGTGATTACGGATGTGTCGTCCGATGCGGAGGCCACCAGGGAATACAACAAGACCCAGCTGGAAGAGCAGAGGCAGGCAGTCAGCGCCGCGGACAAGGAGAGCGTGTCCATGCTGCAGAGGGGGGCGCTGCCCACCAGCGCGGACAATCTCATGGCCGCCCAGGCGCTGAACCATGGCGTGGACAATCTCTTCGAAATTGCCGACAGGAAGCCTGCGAAGAAGAAGGAGCAGTATTCCATGAACGATTTGATGGCCATGCTGGCCAACAAATCGGGGGCGGGAGCACAAAAGCCCCAACCGGAACCGACGGAGGAGGAGACCGGTTCCGCCGCGCTGTGGCGGAAGCTGGACAATATGGAGGAATTCGTGGAGGATTACGGCCGGATGACCGAGGCTGCCCTGGAATCCGTGGAGGAAGCCACCTTCGCGGAGGCCGACAGCAGCGTGGACGTCCGCAACATGCAGTTGAACCACAAGCAGCTCACCGTGGCGGCGGCCCTGGCCAAGCGGGAGGAGTACTATCTGCCCGTCTATGTGGGCGATACGCTGACCAGGGTGCATCTGACCCTGGACAAGGGGAGCCAGGAGAAGGGCACAGTCACCGTGGGCGTGACGCTCTCCGAGGAAGCGCATATGCAGGCCCGTCTCTATCTGCAGAATGGCCAGGTTCACGGCATGATGTTCGGCGAGGGAAAAGTGGAACTAATGAAATTGCGCCAGATAGCCGATACCTTTAAAGAGGAAGCGCAGAAGAGCTGGCAGGTGGGCAATATCACCACCATAACTTCGGAGGCCAGGATGCCGGAGCTGATCAAATCGGGCGAGCATACCCCCACGAACAGCGCCGAGCTCTATCAGGTGGCAAAGGTATTCCTGCACTCTGTGGTGCAGACCGCCTCATAAGGAATATTCCTGAGGATTCACGGGACGAACGGATGCGTCTTGCAAATAAGAGCCTGCGCGGCGGCAGGGATGCGCACATGGATTCGCAGGCGACGGGAAAGGCATGGTTTAAGAGATGAGAATCAATTACAATGTATCGGCAATGATCACCAACAACAATCTGGCCAACAACGACAGCGCGGTGGCCAAGTCCCTGCAAAGGCTGTCCTCGGGCCTGAAGATCAACAGCGCCAAGGACAATCCCGCCGGGCTCGCCATGGCCAAGCGGATGAACGCCCAGCTCATGGGCCTCTCCATGGCTAACCAGAACGCCAGCGACGGCGTCTCCATCATCGAGACCGCGGACGGGGCCATGTCCGAGATCAGCGAGATGCTACAGAGGATGAATGAGCTGGCTGTGAAGGCGGCCAACGGCGTGGAGTCTGACGGCGACAGGGACGTGATACAGAAGGAAGTCAGCCAGCTGACGGAGGAGATCAGCCGGGTGGCTGAGGCTACTGAGTTCAATGGGCAGAAGCTGCTGAACGGGGAATTTTCTTTTAGGGGATATATTGATTCCAAGGTGACCACAGCTGCTGCAAGTAATATTGATATCAAGGTGGCCTCCTACTCTTCGGAGGTGGCCCAAAAGATTTACACCATAGATGAGATGAAGATAAGCAAGGATCCGGTGACGGAAAAATATAAGGTGGAATTTACGCCGCCCACTGCTTTAAAGGACGGTGGTTTTCCTGAAGGTGCCACAGCCAGCATAAAGGACGATTTGGTGACCATCACGGCCAGCAATGGCTTTGAGATGACGCTTGACCTGACAAGATGCGATATAGAAAATAAGGCACCTCTAACGGTTAAAGATCTTAAGATTGACGCGACTGGAATCGGTGCCATGCGGCTGCAGGTCGGCGCCAATGAAGGGCAGGTCCTGGAAATCAATATCCCGAAGATTTCCCTGCGGGAGATGGGACTGGAGACCGTAAAGATTAAGGATAAGAATGGGCAGGAGATTTGGACATTAGATGTAGGCACGGAGGAAAAAGCTACGGAAGCGATTGACAGGGTCGAGGGAGCCATCCAGTTCATATCCGGCATCCGCGGCCAGCTGGGAGCATACCAGAACCGCCTGGAGTCCACCATCAACAGCCTGGACATCACCTCCGAGAATATGACCGGGGCATACTCCCGCATCATGGACGTGGACATGGCGGAGGAGATGACCAATTACACCACCGCCCAGGTCATGACCCAGGCGGCCACTTCCATGCTGGC
>CAMQOJ010000173.1 GCA_947003375.1 uncultured Lachnospiraceae bacterium | reverse complement strand
CCATGACCCCCACCACCAGCATGGCTCCGAACAGGTCTGGCGCATTGTTGGCAATCACCATCATCCGCCACAGCAGCATGATGAACATGATGATGACGGCCACGGCCCCAAACAGGCCAAGCTCCTCGCAGATGATGGAGAAAATCATGTCGTTCTGGGCCTCGGGCAGGAAGTTCAGCTTCTGCATGCTCTGCCCCAGCCCCTTGCCCCAGACGCCGCCGCTTCCGATGGCGTACAGGCCCTGCAGGGTCTGGAAGCCCGTGCCCGTGGCGTCGCTCTCCGGATTCAGCCAGGTGGCGATTCTTCCGAAACGGAAGTTCACCTCCTCCCCCTCCGCCGCGTTCTGGGTGGAGGACACGGCCAGGAACACCACCAGCACTGCCGCGGCCACCACCATGACGCCCATGATGACGAATTTCTTATAGTCCGGGCTGGCCACGAACACCATCAGTACGGAAATCCCCATGATGATGATGGCGGAGCTTAAGTTCCTGGTAATCAGGTAGACCTCCAGCACTACGGGCATGGGCAGGAGAATCATGATGACGAACCCCTTCATGGTGCGCACGTTCTTCCCCATCTTGCACACCATCACCGCCAGGAAAAGAATCAGGCACAGCTTCCCTACCTCCGCGGGCTGCAGGTTCAGGCCGATGCCGGGAATCTTGATCCATCGGTAGGCCCCGTGGGACTCCACGCCCAGGCCCGGAATCTTCACCAGAGGCACCAGCGCCATGGCCACCACATATCCCAGCAGGGCAAACCGCTCCCAGAAATGGTAGGGGATGTTCGCCACGACAATCATCAGCACCATGCCGATGACGATGGCGATGAGCTGTTTCTTCATATAAAATGTAGTGTCCTCGTAGCTCTGGAACGCCTCATAGGAGCTGGCCGAGTAGATCATCACCAGTCCGAAGCCCAGCAGGAACAGCACGATAAACAGTAAGCTGTAGTCAAAGAAGTATTCCGACTGTTCCTTTCTCTTCCGTCTCGTTTTCGCCTGCGCCATCATCCATACACCTCATCCTATAAACGGTTCACGTATTCCTTGAAAAGCCTCCCCCGCTCCTCATAGTTCGGGAACATCCCCCAGCTGGCACAGGCCGGCGACAGGAGCACCGCATCTCCGCTTTCCGCTAGCTGCGTGCACAGCTCCAGGCATTCCTGAAAGGTGTCCGCGAAACGGATGTTCTCGAATCCATGCCTTCTGGCGCATTCCGCAATCATTTCCCTTGTCTGGCCAATCAGCACCAGACATTTCACCTTGCCTTCAAAGCTCTCGATCCATTCGTCATACTCGCTTCCCTTGTCATATCCGCCCCCAATCAGAATCGTGGGCTTATGCATGGCCCGGATGCCCTGGATGGCGGCATCGGGATTGGTCCCCTTGGAATCGTTGTAATAGTCCACCCCGGCCTTGGTGGCCACGAACTCGATGCGGTGCTCCACGGCCCGAAACTCCCGGACGGTGTCCAGAATCGTCTCCATGGGCACCCCCATGCCTTCGGCGATGGCAATGGCTGCCATGACGTTCTCCACATTGCACAGCCCCACCAGCCTCATGTCCCGGTGGATGTCCAGCAGCTCCTGTCTCTGGCCGGACAGGGCCCTGAAAACCTTATCCCCCTTCAGGTAATAGCCCTCTTCCAGCTCCCGGGCGGAGGAGAACCAGACCACCCTGGCCGGACATCTGTCCCCGAAGCGCCTGGCGTACGCGTTCTCATAGTTCAGGACGCATATGTCGTCCTTCGTCTGCATGGCGGCGATGTGCTCTTTGGCCGCCACATAGGCCTCCATGGTGTGGTGGCGGTTCAGATGGTCCGGCGTGATGTTCAGGATGGCCGATACCGCCGGACGGAAACTGTGGGTGGTCTCCAGCTGGAAGGAGCTGATTTCCCCCACGGTCACGGACTCTTTCGTGGTCTTCCTGGATTCAGCCGTATAGGGGTTGCCGATGTTGCCCACCACGAACACCTTCTCCCGGCCCAGATGGGCCTTCATGATTTCCCCCACCAGCGTGGTGGTGGTGGTCTTGCCGTTGGTGCCGGTGATGGCGGCCACCCTGCCCTTCTCCTGTAGGAAGCCCAGCTCTATCTCCCCGATGATTTCCGCGCCGTTTTGCCGCAGACGATCCACCAGCGGAATGTCCGTGGGCACCCCTGGGCTCAATACCACGGTCTCCACCTGCCCCAAGACCTCCTCCGGCAGCTTCCCCGCCACGCAGGCCGCTCCGCTCCCCGTGGGAAGCAGCGCCCTAAGGTCCTCCTGCGTCAGCTTCTCGTTGCTGTCGTACAGCGTGACTTCGGCTTTCATGTATTCCAGACAGGCCACGGCGCTGATTCCGCTCAAACCGGAACCTATTACCAGGCATTTCTCTCCTGCTCTCATTCCAAGTCCCTCTCTTATATCCTGATTCTGCTTCCTGCCGCCTCATATCCCCCGCAGGGCCAACAGGCACATCAAAGCTGTAATGATGGTGAACAGCGCCGTAATCCTGGTCTCCGACCATCCGCAGAGCTCGAAGTGGTGGTGCAATGGCGCCATCTTGAATATCCGCTTTCCCCCGCTTATCTTGAAATATCCCACCTGCAGAATGACGGAGCACACCTCCACCAGATAGATGACGCCAATCACCGCTATGTACAGAGGCATCTGCAACATATAGGCGCAGCCCGCTACGAAGCCTCCCAGCGCCAAAGATCCCGTGTCCCCCATGAACACCTCTGCCGGGTGGACATTGAATAAAAGGAATCCCATTAGCGCCCCTGCCACGGCGCATGTCACCGGCTCTATCCCCGATGAGGTGCCGATGGCCACCACGGAGAAGAACACCGCCACCATCAGCGTCACGCTTCCCGCCAACCCGTCCAGCCCGTCCGTGAAGTTCGTCCCGTTGGCCGTCCCCAGAGTGATGAAGAACAGGATGGGGATGTTCCAGACGCCGAAGTCCAGATACCGGCCCGACAGGAAGGGAATCCGCATGGCGAGGCTCACATCCGTATAGCGGGTCAGGTACCAGGCAAAGACCGCCGTGACCAGGAGCTGCCCCAGGAGCTTCTGCCAGGGCGAGAGCCCCATGGAGCGCCTGCACACTACTTTTATGTAATCATCCATCAATCCCACCAGGCCGAATCCGGCGGTCAGCAACAGGATCGGCGCTATCTTTGGGTAATCCTTCAGGAACAGCAGGGAGGTGGCCGTCACGCTGAATAGAATCAATATGCCTCCCATGGTGGGCGTGCCCATCTTCTTCAGATGGGCGGCAGGCCCGTCGCTCCTGACCATCTGGCCGCATTTGAGCCACCGCAGGAATGGAATCAGCACCGGCCCCAGGACGGCGCTTGCAAAGAAGGAAATCATCACTGCTGTTATACTGCCCATATCTCTCCCTCCCACAAAGTCTATGCCAGGAACCGCTTCGCGAACCCTGTCATCCAAAGTCTATCCCAGGAACCGCTTCGCGAACCCTGTCATCCAAAGTCCATTATATGCCCAAATAGGGAAGAATATTCTCATAAAGCTGCCGAACGATCGGCGCGGCCACCTGACTGCCGTAGTACACTCCCTGGGGATTGTTCACAATGGCGATGGCAATCACCTGGGGATCCTCCGCCGGAGCGAAGCCGATGAAGGAAGCGATATAGCGTCCGCTGCCCCTGGGAAGGGTCTGGCTGGTGGCTGTCTTGCCTCCTATGCGGAAGCCCTCCACCTGGCCGTTGGAGCCGCTTCCCTCCTTCACCACCATCTCCAGGATGCCCCGCATGGTAGCGCTGGTCTCCTCCGACACGATTCCCTCCGTCACCGGGTACTCGAAGCGTTCCACCACGTTCCCCTGGGCATCCACGGTCTGTATGCCGAAATGGGGCGTGACCCGCCTGCCCCCGTTTATGATGGAGGAAACGGTGGTCAGAAGCTGTACGGGCGTAATCTGGAAGGACTGGCCGAAGGCCACGGTGGCAAGCTCCACATTGCCCATGTCCTCCTTCTTATGCATGATGGTTCCGGCCTCTCCCGGGAGATCGATGCCAGTCATCTTCTTCAGGCCGAATTTCTCGAAATAGCTGTAGTAATTGTCCACCCCCAGCCGCAGCCCCACGGTAATCAGGGCCGGATTGCAGGAGTTCATCATGGTATGGGTGAAATCCTGGCTGCCGTGGCCTGCCCTCTTATGGCAGTGGATCCGCCTGTCGTCCACCATGATGAAGCCCGGACAGTTGAAATTGCTCTGGGTGGTCACCACACCGGCCTCCAGTCCTGCCGCTGCGGTGATGATCTTGAAGGTAGAACCCGGTTCGTATGTATCGTTGATGCAGCCGTTGCGCCAGATGCCGTTCAATATGTTCTGCGACTCCTCCTGGCTGATGTTCTCTGGCGTCCCCTCCGGCAGCTCGAAGGGATTGTTCAGGTCGAACTCCGGCACGTTGACGCAGGCGTAAATCTCGCCGTTCTGGGGATTCATCACCAGGACGGACACGCTGTCCGCCTCCTTTGTGGCCATGGCCTGTTCTGCCAGCTGGGTGGCATATGCCTGGATATTCCTGTCAAGAGTGATGCGCAAATCCATGCCCTTCACCGGCTCCACACGCCGCTCTCCCGCCGATTCCACCTCAATGCCCTTTGCGTCCGTCACGGTCAGAATCTCTCCAGGCTCTCCCTGAAGATACTCGTCATAGACTACCTCCAGGCCGATGATTCCCTGATTGTCCCCGCCGGTGAAGCCCAATACCTTGCTGGCCAGGTCGTCGTAAGGGTAATATCTTTTGTAGTCCTCATCCACCTTCACCCCGGCCAGGTCATATTCCCTGATCCTATCTCCCAGCTCCTTATCCACATTGCTCTTTATGCGCTCCATGGAGGAATACTTCTCCACCTGTCTGCGCACATAGTCCTCAGAAAGCTCCAGCTCTTTGGTCAGGATTTTGATGACTTCCTCCGGATCCTCCAGCTGGTTGTGGATGACGGATATGGTACACACTGTCCTGTTGTCCGCCAACACCGTGCCGTTGCGGTCAAGGATGCGGCCTCTGGCCGCCTTGATGCTGCGCTCCCTCTCATGCAGCTGGGTCGCCATAGCGGAATAGTGCTCCGCTTCCCATACACACAGATACACAAGCCGCCCTAACAGCCCCAGGAAAATGCCCGTACAGACAAGGAAGATGGTCAGAATCTTCTTTCTGTGGAATATTTTATTGTTGTCTGTCAGCATGTACGCCTCATGGTAAGGTCTTACTATACTCTATTCCTGTCTCCATGAGGTTATGATAAAGTTTACTCTGCCAGATCCGGACTTGTGGGAAGGTTGGGGTTCACCGGTATGTCGGGATTCGGCACCGATTCTCCCTGTGTGGCGGGCGGTGCAGCGCCTTCGCCCTGGCCACCCTCTCCCTGGCTGCCTTCTCCCTGGCCCTCAGGACTCTGTCCATTGCCCTCGGGGCTTCCACCCTCGGGGTTGCCGCCTTCTCCTCCGGTGCCTTCTCCGGCTCCGCCCGCTCCTCCTTCCTCCGCGCCTTCGCTGCCCTGGCTCTCACCGTCACCGCCCTCGGTGCCTTCTCCGCCTTCTCCCTGGGGCTCTCCCTCAGGCGTGGTGGGCGCGTACTGGTTCACAATGGACTGCTGCAGCGCGTCCAACTCCTGCTGCTCTTCCTCCGTAACCTCCTCGGTCATAAAGATGTTCAGGTAAGGAAGGGCCTCTGTCAGGATATTGCGCACGATTTTGGTGGCGAACCTGGCATTGCCCTGCTTGTCCGTATTGGGCCTGTCCACCACCACGTAAATCGCCACCTGGGGATCGTCCGCCGGGGCGTATCCGATGAAGGATACCACATGCTCCGTCTCGGAACGCTTGTGGGTGTTCGGGTCTATGGTCTCCGCTGTACCGGTCTTGCCTCCTATCATGTAGCCCGCCGGCCTGGCCGTCTTGCCGGTGCCGTATTCCACTACAGCTCTGCAGTACTGCCTGATCAGCTCGGAGGTGGATTCGGATATGGTCTGCTTCAGGACCCTGGGCTCGATGTTCTGCACCGTGGCGCCGTTCACATTGGTAATCTTGTTCACCACATGGGGCTCATAATAGTAGCCGCCGTTAATCAGGGAACAGAACCCCGCAATCATCTCGATCATGGTCACGTTGAAATTCTGACCAAAGCTGTTGGTGGCCAGGTCCGTGGGCCCCATATTGTCCGCCACATAGACCAGGCTGGCGGTTCTGGCCTCCCCTGCCAGGTCGATGTTGGTCTTCAGGCCGATGTTGAAGATCTGCTGGAACTCGCAGAACTCGTCCTTCCCAAGGGCCTGGGCGATCTTCATCATGGACACGTTGCAGGAGTTTGCCACCGCCTGTTCCAGGGTCAGCCACCCTTCCGGGCCGTTGTGGCATTTGATGTCGTAATCGCCGATTTCCATGACGCCGTTGCATTCCAGATTCAGATCCGGTGCGATCACGCCGTCCTCCAGGGCGGCCGCCACTGTAAAGGGCTTGGCGGTGGAGCCCGGCTCGTAGGTGCCTGTGATGCAATAATTCTGCCACAGGTAGTTCAGGTTCACGTACAGCTGCTCCTCACTCAGGCCATTCAGCACTTCCTGGGTGATGATGGTGTCCGTCTTCCTGATTTCCGTGTACCCGGCCGCATTGGTCACCTCCTCCAGCAGCCTGGTGCCCAGCAGGCTGTCCGTGTTCCGCACATCGTTCAGGTCATAGGTGGGGGAGCTTGCCATGGCCAGCACCTCCCCCGTGTTCACATTCATCATGACGCAGCCCACATTCTCCGCGCCGTTGCCCGACGTAAAGGAGTCTTTCTGCTCGTCGTTGAACTGCTTTAAGTATTTCTCCACCATCATCTGCAGATTGGCATCAATGGTAGTATGGAGGTCATAACCGTCCACCGCGGATTTCACGTTGCGCTCCAGGGTCAGGTCATCGTTCAGGTAGCCGTACTCCCTGCCGTTGATTCCGTTCAAGATATCATTGTAATACTCCTCCAGCCCATACTTTCCCACATTGTCCCTGCCGGAAAACCCTATCACATCCGCCGCCAGGGCGCTGTACGGATAAATCCGCCGGTACTCCTCCTCGAACCAGACCCCCTGTATATTGGAATCCGCGCTCTGGGCCTCCTGAAAGCCGCTGATTTCCTCGTAGGTAAGCTGCCTCAGCGGCACATACCAGGAGGAACTCTTGTTCTTCGTGACATGCTCTCTGACCTCGCCCATGTCCAGGTCGAAATGCTCGCCCAGGGCCTTCAGGGTAGGCTCCAGGTACTGGGACTTGTAGTTCATCACCTTGGCGTCTATGACCAGGTTGTACACCTTCTCGCTGGTGGCCAGCCTGGTCCCCTTCACGTCCAGGATGTTCCCCCGTCTGTAGGGAATGGTGGTGGAGGTATACTGCTGCTGGGAGAGCACCTGCTTCTGGTACTCCGTCTCGTTTTCCCTTGTAATCCACACCAGCCGGACAGTCAGGCCGATGAACAGGAGCAGCAGCAGGATGAACAGAACCACCAGCTTTTTCTGCATTTTAATCGAAAATTTCTTGACTTTCCTGTTGACCATCTTCACCCTCTATTTGCCGCTTCCTGTCACCCGGCGCATGTAATCGCCTTCCTGATTCTCGTATTCCACGATCTGTCCTTCCTCCGCATAGCCCATCCCCAGCTCCCCGATGGCCACCCGCTTGATCTCCTCAAGGTCGATGCTGCTAATGATACGGTTGTATTCTTCATCATTAGAAAGCTTCAGAACGTTGAGCTCGCTCTTCCTGTCGGCCACGGTCTTGGTCAGGGTGGTCAGATCGGACTGCAGCTGAATAAAGTTCACCAGTATGAATGCCGCCGCGCAGAGGGCCGCCGCCAGAAACATGACGTAGCCCGCGCTCATATGCCTGGCCTTCTCCCGGTTCTTGCGCACCTCCGGATGGTGCTTTTTCACCGGTGCCTGTTCCCACTGCTCCTGTATGTCCAGTCTTCTTACGGTATTTCCATAGACGTACTCGCCGCGGATTCTTCCCCGGCGCGCCCTCCTGTCCTCCTCATATGCATTCTGCCGATGGTTCCTTCTATTCTGGCCCATACCAATACCTGCTTTCTTCATCTTGATTTCACTGTCCCCGGATATCCATTCTTCCGGCTCATCCCCTACGTTCTTTCAAACACCCGCAGCTTCGCGCTCTTTGAGCGGCTGTTCCTTGCAAGCTCCTCCTCCCTGGGCAGAATGGGTTTCTTCGTCACTGCTGTCCCCTTTGATGCCTTTCCGCACACGCACACCGGGAATTCCGGCGGGCAGGTGCAGGGGTTCTCGTTCTTC